>DEHU01000293.1:5025-14881 GCA_002352125.1 Competibacteraceae bacterium UBA2792
TCCACGCCGACGCTGGTGATCATGTTGGCGACCACCTTGGCGGAGATCGGCACCCGCGCCGAACGAGGCCGACGATCCTGCCGGGAATAGCCAAAATAAGGGATAACCGCCGTGACTCGCACCGCCGAAGAACGCCGCAGTGCATCGGCGACCACCAACAATTCCATGATGTTGTCGTTGGTGGGAAAGCAGGTTGGCTGTACGATGAAGACATCCTTGCCGCGCACGTTCTCCATCAGTTCGACCATCACTTCGCCGTCGCTGAAGCGACCGACTACCGCTTGACCAAGCGGTAACTGGAGATGATTGACGATATCGCGAGCTAATTGCGGATGAGCGTTGCCCGCGAACACCATCATTCGACCTTCGTACACAACACGTTTCCCCGCTGTCGGTTTACTTTGGGAAGGTGGCTGGGCTGCCAGGATTCGAACCTGGGAATGCCGGGATCAAAACCCGGTGCCTTACCGCTTGGCTACAGCCCAAAAATCGGGGGCGCTTCTGAGAGTGCGGCGCGTTCCCGCAGCAGGCGTTCGAGCAACGGCGAACGATTGCGACCGCGTGCGGCGAATCCGGTCCAGCCCAGCGGTAACTGGCTCAGTATCTGTCCGGCGCTCGCTTCATCCGGAAAGGGGGCGAACACGCACGCACCCGTGCCGGTCAAACGCGCCTGTCCGTGTCGCGCTAGCCAGGCCGCCGCCGCCGCGACTTCCGGGAAGCGGCCGTAAACGATCACTTCGCAATCGTTGCCGCCAGCACCCATCATGAAGTCGGTTATTGTGATCGGGGGTGAGTTTCTTGTCAATTCCAGGTCGGAGAAGATCGCCCCGGTAGCGACGTGGCAGCTCGGCGTCAACACCACGAACCAGGGTTCGTCGAGGTCGACCGGCGTCAACCGCTCGCCGACTCCTTCTGCCCAGGCTGCTCGGCCGTGGACGAAAACGGGCACGTCGGCGCCCAGCTTCAAACCCAGTTCGGCCAGTTCGGTCAGGGTGAGGCCAGTCCGCCAGTAATGGTTCAGGGCCACCAGCGCGGTGGCGGCGTCAGAGCTACCGCCGCCGAGACCACCGCCGAGCGGCAGGTGCTTGGCGATACGGATGGCCGCCCCCAAGCGGCTACCGGTGGCCCGTTGCAACAGGCGGGCGGCGCGCACCGTCAGATCGGCCTCCGCCGGTATGCCGGCGACATCGCCGATTCGCTCGATAACGCCGTCGTCGCGCGGCGCGAACCACAGCCAGTCGCAGCGATCCACGAACTGGAACACGGTCTGTAGCAGATGATAGCCGTCCGGTCGCCGGCCAACGATGCGCAACATCAAATTGAGCTTAGCCGGCGCCGGCCAAGCGGCGGAATCGGAGATCATAGTTTCCACTGCTCGATCACCAGCTTGACGCTCAGATCCTGGCGGCGGGCGACGAGGCGGGCGGGCAGCTCGTGGGGAGTGGCCGACGTATAGGCAGGGTAATCGATGCGCCAGCCGTTTTGCTCTAACCGAATCAGGCGACCGCCGGTGTCGGTTTGCAGCACGGTCGCAGGACCGGGCTCCGGCAGACCGCGTATCCAGTAGCGCAAGCCGTTGACGGGCAAGCGCACACCGAGCGTTTGTTCCAGCAACGCATCGGGATCCGGCGCAATCCAGCGTTGGCCATCTTGGGTTTGGACGCTCACTTCCCGCTCGTCGCCCTGGACCAGAACCCGGCCTTGTCCCAGCGGACCGACCAGGTCGATGCGGTACGTCGGATCGCTTTGCGTCCATTGAAAACTGGCATGCCAACCATCTCGGTCGTTGACCACGCCGATCCGACCGACGGCTTGCCAGCGATTCAATCGCGCCAGCGCCGGCTGGCGCGCGATCCAGGCGCTTTGGTCGGTCGGCGTCGTTGCGGGTGGAATCGCGCAACCTGGCAACAGCGCGGCGCCTAGTGCCAACACGAGGCAAAACGGGCAAAATCCCCCTCCTCGCCTCTTCGCGAAAAAGCGGTTGAACGGAAGGAGAACGCGAGAAACCGGCCGCCAGCGCATCATCTTACCAACCAAACCGTTCTCGAAGCTGGCTCAATTGGCGACTGTCCGGCTGCTTGACCGACGCCTCCCGCCAGATGCGCTTGGCTTCCTCGCGCTGGCCACTGACCCACAACACCTCGCTGAGATGGGAAGCGATCTCGGCATCGGTGTTCAGTTGATAAGCCCGGCGTAGATATTCCAATGCCTTGGCGTAGTCGCCCAGCCGATATTGCACCCAGCCCATGCTGTCGAGCACGGCAGCATCGTCGGGTAGCACCACCAGAGCTTGCTCGATGTAGCCCAGCGCTTCTCGATAACGGTCGGTGCGATCGGCCAACGTATAACCCAGCGCGTTCAACGCCTGCCCGTTTTTGGGATCGATGACGAGGATGGCGCGCAAATCCCGCTCCAACACGTCCAGACGATCGAGTTTTTCCGCCATCAACGCCCGAGCATAGAGCAAATCTTTGTCGTTCGGGTGCAGCACCAATCCCCGGTCCAAAACGTCGAACGCCTCCCGATAACGCTCGGCCTCGCGCAACGCTTCGGATTCGGCCAGATAAAGGTTGATGCTGCTTTGGGGATTATCGCGACGCAGCGCGTCGAAATGCTGGCTGGCGGCGGTGACATCCCCCGCTTTAGCCAGCACCACGCCCATTCTCATTTGGGCGCTCAGATAGCGCTCTTCGCCCTTGACCCGTCCGTACCATTCTTGGGCCTTGGGATAATCGCCGCGCTGCTCTTCGATTCGCCCCAGCTCGAAATAGGCGTCCGCCAGCCGGGTCTTGCGCTTGATCAGATCCAGAAAATAGCTTTCGGCTAGATCGAACTGGCGAGTCTCGGCCGCCAGCAACCCGAGCGCGTACACCGATTCGGTATCCTTGGGGTTCTGGTTGAGCAAAATAGCGAACTGGCGACGAGCTTTGTCCAATTGGCCGGCATCGATCAACAGCCGGGCGTAATTCATCCGCAGGTTGCGATCATGCGGCAGGGCAACGACCGCTTTGGCCAATCCCGCCAAGGCGGTTTCGTTGGCGCCCCGGTCCAGCAACAGGCGAGTGCGCAATTGGTGAGCGGGGGCCAGCTTCGGATCGAGGGCCAAGGCCAAATCCAGGCTAGCGAGCGCCTGATCGCGATCATTGGCGGAAGCTGCCAGCAGTCCGAGGTAGTATTGGGCGAAGGCCGAGCGCGGATTGCGGTCGCGGAATTGCCGCATCACTCGCAAAGCGGCCTGCTTATCGTCCACTTGGCTCAGCAACGACGCGACAGTAGCGTACCCTTGCTGCTTGTCTTTGCCGCTGGCCAGGCGACGAACCGTTTCCAGATACTCGGCCGCTTCGTCCGCTCGGCCATTGCGCAGCAGCGCCAGCACCAAGGCCTGCCGAGCCTGGTCGTTGGCGGGAGCGAGCATCCGCCAACGCTGCGCCAGCTCCAAAGCCGCCGCATTGTCTTTCATCAGCAGGGCAAGCATCGCCGCCCGTTCGGCCACTTGCGGATCCTCGGTAGCCGCTGCCGCCTGCCGGTAGTTGACCAACGCCACATCGAGTTGGTCGCGCTTGCCGGCCAATTCCGCCGACAGTATCCGATACATCAATTCCGCGCGGGGACTGGGTTGCAACACCGGCCGAACCGGAAATTCCGGTTCGGCCGGCGCCTGCGCGTCCACCACGGTAGCGCAGCCGTTCAACGACAACAGGCTGCTAAAACCCAACGCCTTCAAAAATTTGTTCATCGCCAGCGCATATCTATCGTTCGGCTTCAGCGGTTGAAAGGAACCGCCCGAAACGGGGTTGACGCAAAATCCGGAACATATCGGGGTACGACGGCTCGCGAGTAAAAGGAAAAGCAGCCGATCATATTATGATCGAGCAGAAATTAGGACCTTGTCATCAGTCGGTTTTATCCCGCAGAATTTCATTATTTTTCCGACCGATCCAACAACACTTTATGCCCTTGCTGGCCCTTGGCCTCAACCACCAGACTGCACCCGTCGCCGTTCGCGAACGGGTAGCGTTCGCGCCCGACCGGCTCGGTACCGCCCTGCGAGATTTGCTCGACCAAGGTGGTGCCCACGAAGCAGCAATTTTATCCACCTGCAATCGCACGGAGCTTTACTGCGGACTGAAGGAAGCCGACGAGCGCCGCGTGGTGGAATGGCTAGGCGATTATCACACGCTACGAACGCTGGATTTGCAACCTTATTTATATCGGCACGTCGATCAGCGAGCGGTGCGCCATATCTTGCGCGTCGCCGCCGGGCTGGATTCGCTGGTATTGGGCGAGCCGCAGATTCTCGGCCAAGTCAAAGCCGCCTATCAGGCGGCCAACAGCGCCGGCACCTTGGGTACCCTGCTAGAGCGATTGTTCCAGCACACCTTCGCAGTCGCCAAACAGGTACGCACCGATACCCGCATCGGCGCCAGTCCCGTATCGGTCGCGTTTGCGGCGGTCGGCCTGGCCAAGCAGATTTTCGCCGACCTGCCCAAGCGCACGGCGTTGCTGATCGGTGCCGGTGATACCATCGAACTGGTTGCCCGCCATTTGCACGAAAACGGTGTCGGCCGGTTGATTATTGCCAACCGTACTTTAGAACACGCGCACGCGCTGGTGGCCTCCTTCGCCGGTTACGCCATCGCCCTGGACGAAATCCCCGATCACCTGAGCGAAGCCGACATGGTCATCGCTTCTACCGCCAGCCCCGATCCGATGTTGAAGGTAGCGCAAGTGCGCGAGTGCTTGAAAAAACGTCGCCGCCGGCCGATGTTCATGGTCGATTTGGCCGTACCGCGCGACATCGAGCCGGCGGTAGCCGACTTGGACGACGTCTACCTGTACACGGTGGACGATCTCAAAGATATCATCCAGGAAAATTTGCGCTCTCGACAGGCCGCTGCCCAGCAAGCCGAGGAAATCATCGACAACCAAGTCGGGCATTTCATGGCTTGGGTACGCGCCCAAGACGGCGTTGCCAGCATTCACGTCTTGCGCCAGCGGGCCGAGGCGGTTCGCGACGAAGCAGTGGCTCGCGCTCTGCGGCAAATCGACCAGGGAAAGGATCCCGCCGAAGTGTTGCGCATCCTGGCCAACACGCTCACCAACAAGCTAATTCACCCGCCCTGCGCCGGTTTGCGCGAGGCTGCGCTCCAAGGAGACGCCGAAATGCTAAACGCGATCAAAAGCCTGTACCGGCTGGATGGCAGAGGGTCCTGTCGATGAATCCGTCGATGCTCGCCAAGCTGGAACAGTTGGCAGCCCGGCACGAAGAGGTTGGCGCGCTGCTGGCCGAACCCGCAATCATCGGCGACAACGACCGCTTCCGCACTCTGTCCGTGGAGTATGCCCAACTGGAGCCGGTAGCCGACGGGTTCCGGATTTATCGGCGCGTGCTGGACGATCTGGTGGCAGCTCGCGACCTGACCGGCGACAGCGATCCCGATCTGCGCGCCTTGGCCCAGAACGAGCTGTTGGACGCCGAAACCCGCCGCGCCGAACAAGAACGAGCGCTGCAACTGTTGCTCTTGCCGCGCGATCCGCACGATGCCGGCAACGTGTTCCTGGAAATCCGCGCCGGCACGGGAGGCGACGAGGCGGCGCTGTTCGCCGGCGACCTGTTGCGCATGTACGTTCGCTACGCCGAACTGCGCGGCTGGAAGCTGGAGCTACTCACCGAAAGCCCCGGCGAGCACGGCGGCTACAAGGAAGTCATCACCCGCATCATCGGCCAAGGCGCCTATTCGCGGCTGAAGTTCGAATCCGGCGCCCACCGGGTACAGCGCGTCCCGGAAACCGAAGCGCAAGGCCGCATCCACACTTCGGCCGCGACGGTGGCAGTGTTGCCGGAACTGGCGGAAGTGGAACAGATCGAGATCAATGCCAACGACTTGCGCATTGACACCTATCGCGCTTCCGGAGCCGGCGGCCAGCACGTCAACAAGACCGACTCGGCNNTCCCAGCACAAGAACCGGTCGCGGGCGATGTCGCTGTTGCAAGCCAAGCTGCTCTCGGCGGAGCGGGAGAAGCAACAAACCACCCAAGCCCAGACCCGGAAGCTGCTGGTCGGCAGCGGTGACCGTTCCGAGCGCATCCGGACCTACAACTTCCCGCAAGGCCGGGTGACCGACCACCGCATCAATCTCACCCTCTACAAACTCGGCGATATCTTGGAAGGAAATCTCGATCCGATCATCGACCCGCTGATCAACGAATACCAAGCCGACCAACTGGCAGCGCTGGCCGAGTGAGCCTCGCGACCCTTGACGAACTCTCGGCGGACGCCGCCCGACGGTTGGCGGCAATCAGCGACACCCCGCGCTTGGACGCCGAGGTCTTGCTAGCGGCGGCGCTCGACCGTCCCCGCAGCCATCTGCTCGCTTGGCCCGAACGGATTCCCGAACCGGAACAAGCCGCCCGTTTCGCCGCCTGGCTGGAACGCCGATTAGCCGGCGAACCTGTCGCCTATCTGCTGGGCCGGCGGGAATTCTGGTCGCTGGAGCTGGACGTCACGCCGGATACTCTGATTCCCCGCCCGGAAACCGAGCTGCTGGTGGAGCTGGCGCTGGAGCGGTTGCCGGTGGATCGGCCGGTTACGGTCGCCGATCTTGGCGCCGGCAGCGGCGCTATTGCACTGGCGCTGGCAGTGGAACGGCCACGAGCGCGTATCGTCGCCACCGACCGCAGTCTGGCGGCATTGACGGTGGCGCAGCGCAACGCCCGCCGGTTAGGGGTCGCCAACGTCGAATTCCGCGAAGGCGACTGGTGCGCACCGTTGGCCGGGGAATGTTTCGACCTGATCGCATCCAACCCGCCGTATGTCGCCGCGACCGATTCCCGTTGGCGACGGGGCGCGTTGCGATTCGAGCCACCCAGCGCCTTGGTGGCCGGCGAAGATGGACTGTCCGCCATCCGCGCTATCGTCGCCCAAGCACCAGCCCGTTTGCGACCGGGTGGCTGGCTGCTTTTGGAACATGGCTACGACCAGGGCGAGGCGGTACCCGCATTGCTGTGGGAGTGGGGTTTCGTCGAGGTGAGTGACCATTTGGATGCTGCCGGCGTGAGTCGGGCAAGTTGCGGACGCCGGCCGGGTTGAAAATCGGCCCACCGGAATCTACGGTTGTAGGTAAGCCCTTCGTTACGATATTCCACACGATTTCGCAGCCTGAAGGAGGGCGTCATGCGCGCCGATACCGAAGAGCTGTACAAACGCCGTATCATTCAATTCTGCCGGTTTCATCCCGACCCCGATCAAGCCAGTTCGGCGGCGCTTTGGCTACAAAGCATAGCGGGTATACAAACCGTCCAACCGTTGTCGCCGCACGCATTGGCCGTGGTGTACGATCTGCGACAGCTTACCCTGCAATGCGTCGAATGCGCTCTGCGCGAACTCGGCTATCACCTCGATAACAGCTTGCTGTGCAAACTGAAACGAGCGCTGTTTTACTACACCGAGGAGACCCAGCGGGAGAATCTAGCGATCACCGAGGAATGCGATACCACCCGGCGCGAAGTGTTCGTCAACCGCTACCAGCACGTCGCCCACGGCTGCCGCGACCCGCAGCCGGAATATTGGCGGGAGTATCAGTAAGGGCGAGGAAAGCGCTCGGACGGCGTTCCAAGCGGGATCGGATGTCCCTATCCGTCTGATTGGTTTCGGACTTCTCAAACGCAAGCCCGGAGTCGGTATTGATGCGGCCGGTTGGTGTGGTCCCGGTCAAAGCCACCGCTAAAACGGCTCCAGCAAGTTATGAAATGGGTGATGATTTTTCCAACGGTAGGTTTGGAAATCGCGCTGATCGGTGGAAACGATACGTCCGTGACCCAAATGTTCGGCCAGCATGACCAACGAGGCATCGGCGAAATCCATCGGTAAATTCGCATATTGGCGCATGAGGTTCGCCATGTGGGGCAGTTTGGACTCGCCGATGGTGAAAATCTGGAATAAGCCATCGCCTTGAGCCAAGAGAAATTCCACCGACTGTTTCGGGCCGCAACGGGTTTGCAGGAGATAACAAACTTCCGTGACGACCGGCAGGGTGGTGATCAGCGGCTCGTGGATTTGGGCGATACAGACTCTGACCTGTTGGTGAAGGTTATCGCGGCGGTCGAGCAGCGCGACCCAAAATCCCGTATCGGCAATGATCACGGATTGCCCCATAAATGCTTTTTGTAATCCACCGCGAGGCGACCGTTGCCTTCCATGCACCCAAGAAGCTCATGTTCTTCCAAGATTCGTAAGACTTTCTGGCCTTCGGTTTCCGGGGGTATAACCGTTTCGTCAATTGCTTTGGATAGAATTTCCGCTACAAGCTTGGGCAAGGATTTATTTGATTGCTTTTGCAACTGAAGTAGGCGTTCGGCATGAACGTCATCTAACTCGATTTCAACATGCATAGAGAATTTCCTCTGAATTCAAGCGCAATCGTTTGGAGGATCGTCGGATCACTGATTTGAACGGTCAATTTCTTTCTGCGGTTTTATTCACCGATCATTGTCATGTGGAAGATGCTCGTCGTCGCCGGTAATCGGAAACTCGAAGATCATGCTTGCGCTGGTCCAAGCAGTTGTTCTTCAAACCAGCGCTTTGCGGCTTGCCAACCGGCTTCGCGGCGCACATGGTCGAGGGCGTAAAGCAGAAAACCACCCGAACCACAAGCCGGGTCCAATACCATGTGCTTGCGTTCCGGGTTCAGCACTTCCACGGCAAAGGCGATGAGTTCGCGCGGGGTGAAATACTGGCCGAAATCGCCCTTGAAAAATCCCCCCATGAACTCCTCGAATGCCACACCCTTGGTGTCGAGTTCGGTGCGGTCGAGCGAGATGCCTTCCAAGTGTTCCACGCACTGCGCGAGGATGGGCGGATCGACGTTGATCTGATCGGTGAAAACATCCGGCTCCTGCTCTTGCTCATCTTTGTAAAGCCGGTGGATACGGGCAGCCAGCACCTCCGCACTCTCACCGTCGCGGCGCTGGAACGCATAAGGTTGACCGTCCGGGCGATCCAAATTTTTCTCATCCCGATGCTTAACGAAGATGATCTTGCAAAACTCGCCGAAGGCGGCAATAGGACTGCGGCGTCCGCCTTCCCAAAGGGTTTGATGGCACTTGCGGATGGCGGCGCGCAATTCCTCGCGCGGAATGGCGGCAAGGTCTTTGCCCGGTTCGTTCTTGTAAAAGCGCCATTCGGGCGGTTTGCCGTAACGGATCGGGATGTCCGTCAAGATGTTCTTGTCGCGCTCGCCCGCAGGAAACTTGTCGAAACGCAGCAGGCGGCGGGTCAGACCAGCGATAGCGCCCGCATAGGCCGCGCCGAGGCTGGCGCGATTACCGCAAGCTTGTTCGATGGCTTGGGCAAATTCGGCATCGCTCACGTCTGCCCGTTTGCACTCGAAAACGAACCAGGGCGATTTCAGTTCGCTGTCAATCGCCGGGTAAATGACGAGATCGGCAAGATCGTTGGGCGTGCGGCGCGGCACCTTCACCTCGAAGCGGATGCGTTCGGGCCGGTAATGATATTTGTAGATGAGTTCGGCCCAGAGCTCGGCGCGGATCTTCTCCTCGGGATCGGACCAGCGTTCCGAATGATTCGCCGCGACATAGCGGATACGTTGCGTCTTACCTTCGCCGCCGATCTTGGCGTGGCCGTCTTCGATAGCCTGTTCGAGATAGGTCTTGGTCGAGGTCGTCATCTGTGTCCTTAGTCCTTTAGTCCTGGTTTGTCCGCTTCCGGGCGATCCCGGTGGGACGACCAACTTCCACCATCTGGCGACAGTCCGCGAGATTTGCTGAAATTATAAGCCATGCTGCCATGCCCACCCCGACCTTCGCCCGAAATCCCCAGGGCAATCGCGCTATGTG
>DEHU01000121.1 GCA_002352125.1 Competibacteraceae bacterium UBA2792
TGCGTCCGGGCGCAGTCGGCAAGGTGCGACTCAAATTCGGTCAAGGGCTCACCGGTTTGGCCGCCAGCCGGTCCGAACCGATCAACGTCGAAAACGCGCCTGCTCATCCCGCCTTTCGTTACATTGCCGCCACGGGCGAGGCGCCGTTCCACGGTTTCATCGGCGTGCCGATCATCCGCCGTCGCCGGGTGTTGGGCGTGTTGGTGGCGCAGCAGCGCGAGCAGCGCAAATACACCGCCGACGAAGAGTCGTTCCTGGTGACGCTGGCCGCGCAGTTGGCCGGCTGCATCAACCAAGTGGAAGTCCGCCAGATGCTGGAGCGACTCGGCGACGACGCGTTGTCGGGCACGTTGTTTTTGGAGGGCGTAGCCAGCGCTCGGGGCATGGCGCTCGGCGAAGCGGTGGTGGTATTTCCGGCCGCCGCCCTGGACCGGGTGCCAGACAAAGATATCGACAATCCGGATGCAGAAGCCGCGCGCTTCCGGCAAGCGGTGGCGGCGGAACTGGCCGAATTGCAGCGGCTCGGCGAACGGATGCGGCTGTTGTTGTCGGCCGGAGACCGGGCGTTGTTCGACGCCTATGCGCTGCTATTGAGCAGCGACAGCTTGGTCAACGGCACCCTGGAGCGGATTTATGCCGGCAACTGGGCGCCTGGCGCGCTGCGGGCCACCGTGCTGGAATATGCCAACATCTTCGCGGAGATGGACGATCCTTATTTGCGGGAACGCTCCGCCGACATCCTCGATCTGGGGCAGCGCTTGCTAGATCGCTTGCAAGAAGAGCAGGCGATCGACCGCCATTACCCCGACAACACCATTTTGCTGGGCGAGGAACTCAGCGTTTCGCAACTGCTGGACGTGCCGCTCGAAAAACTCAAAGGGCTGGTATCGGTGCGCGGCACCAGCACCTCTCACGTTGCCCTGCTGGCTCGCGGACTGGGAATTCCGGCGGTGTTTGGGGTCAGCAACCTGCCGCCGGGCCGCCTGAATGGCCGCGAGGTGGCAGTGGATGGCTATACGGTGCGGGTCTGCATCCAGCCCAGCCCGGCCCTGCGCCAGGAATACCTGAAGCTGATCGCCGAAGAAGCCGAGCTATCGCGCGGCTTGCAACACTTGCGCGATTTGCCGGCGGAAACTCCGGACGGTTATCGCTTGGAGCTGCACGCCAATTCGGGCCTGTTTGCCGATATCGCCGCCGCTCGCAACAGCGGAGTGGAAGGTGTGGGGTTATACCGCTCGGAACTGCATTTTTTCCTGCGCGACCGTTTTCCGGGCGAGGAAGAGCAGGCGACCCTTTACAGCCGGGTGTTGCGGATCATGGACCCGTATCCAGTGGTGCTGCGCACGCTGGATGTCGGCGGCGACAAGTCGCTGCCGTATTTTCCGATCCGCGAGCAAAACCCTTATTTGGGCTGGCGCGGTATCCGCATCAGTCTGGATCAGCCCGATCTGTTCAAAACCCAGTTGCGGGCGATGCTGCGGGCGGGAGCCGTTTATTCGAATCTGGCGATTTTGTTTCCGATGATCGGCAGCGTCAGCGAACTGAGCGAAGCGCTGGAATTGTTGCGCTGCGCCCAGACGGAGTTGGAAGAAGGCGGCATACGAGTCAAAACCCCGCCGGTCGGTATTATGGTGGAAGTACCCTCGGCGGTTTATCAGATCGATACCTTGATACGAATGGTGGATTTTGCCTCCATTGGCAGCAACGATCTCACGCAGTACGTATTGGCGGTCGACCGCAACAATGATCGAGTGGCCAAATTGTACGATCCGCTGCATCCGGCAGTGCTGGCGGCCATCCGTCATGTGGTCGAGAGAGGCCAGGCCGCTGGCCGGCCGGTTAGCATCTGCGGCGAGATGGCGGGCGATCCAGCATCCGCCTTGTTGCTGTTGGCGATGGGGGTGAACAGCCTGAGCATGAATCTGGGTAGCCTGCTCAAAATCAAGTGGATGATTCGCAGCATCCGTTACGATGCCGCTCAATCGCTGTTGGCCGAAGTGATGGTGATGGATCATGCCGCCGCCATCCGCGACCGCGCCAACGCCTTTCTCGACGAGCATGGCTTGGGCGGTCTGCTGCGGGTGGGGAAATAAACCGGGCTTGGAGGGGCAGGCGCGCCCCATTTCACCGCGAAGCGCGCCCGTCGAGCAAAGTTTCTTGGATCGGAAAGCGGATTAAAGTGACCGGTCCAGAATGGAACGAGCACGGCGAGAATGGACCGGGTGTGCGGCGTTACCGTTGCCGCTCTCGACCGGATTCAGATTTCGAGTTCGCGATCTTGTCCGAAATTTGGGTTGGCGCGACAAGTCCGCGAAGCGCGCCCGTTGTTGGCATGTCCTTGGCAGAAAAGCCGATGCGGTCCGTTGGGTCGGACCTCTTTAGTTATTGTTCGAAATCCGCATCGACACCAACTCCGAGGAGAAACAGGTATGCCGAATTTGATCTTGCGCCAAGCCGTGGGCAAAGAGTGCCCCAACAATCCAGATGACGTCAAAGTCATCTACCAGCGGCTGATGGATATCGGAATGATCATTTGCTACGACTTCCCCGGTTATCTGGACGACATCATCATGCAAGGCATCATCGACGCGCAGCGCCATTTCATGCTGGTGCCGGACGGCGTGATTTCGGTGGGGGGAAAGACCCAGGGATTTTTGGCCAACTGGAAAAACAAGCCGATCAGTGCGGGCGTGCAGTTACCTGGCCGGTTGCGAGAGGCGTGGGATTGGGTGGATCCCTTGTTGCCGGACGGTAGCTATTGCAGCAGTGGCTATCGCAGTGCCGACGATCAGCGCCGGATTCTCCACAACTTCTTTTTGAACACCTATCGCACGCAAATTATCGCCAAGTATGGGCAGGCCGCATACGACGCGGCTAAAGCCGACCTGCGGGCCAACGAGGCAAAAGTGCTGGAAATGGTGCGCGGCGTCGGCCAAGCCATCGCGGCGCCCGGATCGAGCATGCACCAGAAAGGCAAGGCGGTCGATATCGGCGGGCCGAGCGCGATCGACAACAAGCAGGTCGAAATCGTCAAGCTGGTTGCTAGGGCCCATCCGGATTTGTATAGCGGCAAGATTTTGAAGGAGCGGAACGGATGCGTCCATTTCGAAATCGTTTGAAGCGTCTCTCGGTGGTTGCCGCCTGGGTGTTTGCCGCGAGCGCCACATTTGCCGTCGTGGCCGGGCCGGATACGGCCACCGGCTCGACATCCTATTTTCCGCTGGCCGTCGGTAATTTTTGGACTTACCGTTGTTCGGCGGAGGGTGGATCGGTTTTCGCCAAGACCGTCCGGCTGGTTGGCAAGAACGTTCGCGACGGAACCCGGTATTTCCGGGCGGAGTTGCGCGTTAAAAAAGATAAGCCGCTGGTTTATTACCTGTTTGTCGATGCGGCGGGCCAAGTGTTCAGCGCGCCGGCTGCCGGCCGGGACGGGAGCGAACCGCTGATCGTGGCGGTGCCCAAACCAGGCGAGCGGATCGGGACCTGGATCGTGGGGGGTAACGACCGGATCGATACGCCGGCGCTAAAGCAGGTGGAAGCCGTCCGGGTCGAGAATTTTGATCGCGACGATCCGCAACTGTCCGCCGAGCGGCGCATAGAGTGGTTGGGCCGTTACTACGCTCGTGGTATCGGGCCAGTGGCCGAGGCCGATGGTTTGGGCGGGGAATGCGTGCTGACAAAATATGGCGTTAAGCCTCGTTGATCGCGGGCGGTTATGGGGTCTTGCGGAAGGCCCCAAGGCGTTCTAGCCGCAAGACCGCGTGGCTACGGCAACGGATGCCGGCCATCACCGACGTTCCTCGTTCGAGTCGAGCGAATCAAGCCCCGCCATCGCCTCCGCGTGTGCGGTTTCCAGTTCCCCCAACAGCTCTTCGCCGACGCTGCCGCAAGCCCGAATGGTCTCCTCGATCACGCGCGCTGCCGCCTGTAGCCGGTTTGCGCCCACCGAACCGGCGGTAGATTTCAAGGTGTGTGCCAGCCGTTGACACAATTCCGCATCGCCCGCTGCCAGCGCGGCGCGAATCCGCAGCGGGGATTCCGCTTCGGTCTGGCGGAACAGGCCGAGAACTTTCCCGAGCAACACATCGTCGCCGCCCAGCCGGTCTCGCGCGGCGGCGATATCCAAGCCTGGAATCGACCACTGCGCTTTCGGTTGCGAATCGGTGATCGGCACCGTTCGAGCGGAGGGCGACGAGACCTTATCGACGGGTTTCAAAACGGGGTTGGCGAGCCATTTTTCGAGCTTGGCAAACAAGTCGTCCACCTTAATGGGTTTGCCGATATGATCGTTCATCCCAGCCGCGATGCACTGCTCTATATCGGTCCGAAATACGTTAGCCGTCAGCGCGATGATCGGCGTATCGGCGAAATGCGGGATCTTGCGCAGTTCCCGGGCTGCTTGGAGACCGTCCATGACGGGCATCTGCATATCCATCAACACCGCATCGAACGATTGCAGTCGAGCCACCTCGACGGCTTCTAGCCCGTTCCCGGCGACGGCGACACCTGCTCCGGCTCTCGCCAAAAACTCGCAGACAACTTGCTGGTTTAACCGGTTGTCTTCGGCGACGAGCACCCGCGCTCCACGCAAGCGAGCGGGTTCGGGCCGGGCAGCGACACGCTGCAAATCGGTTGCGGCGCGATCTTTTCCTCGGGCGAAAGGGGCGGAAAAATAGAACGTACTTCCCTTGCCATGTTCGCTTTCCACACCGATTTCGCCGCCCATCAATTCGACTAACCGCTTGGAGATCGCCAAGCCCAGACCCGTGCCGCCGAATTTTCGCGACGTCGAGGTATCGGCTTGCGAAAAAGCCCTAAATAGCCGCTCTTGCTGTTCCGGCGCCAAGCCGATACCCGTATCGCTGACCGCATAGCGAAGCATCGCCTTATCGCCGGCCTCCGCGATGATGGCAATGCTCACCGTCACGCTGCCGCGCTCGGTAAACTTGACGGCGTTATTCGCCAAATTCATCAGGACCTGTTCGAGCCGCAACGGGTCACCTTGCAGATATCTGGGCGTTTCCGGTGCGATCATGATCTCGAAATCGAGACCTTTTTCGCTGGCTTGCGCGCCGATGGCGCTACTTAGCCGGCCGCTCACTTGGTGCAGATCGAAGTCTACGCTTTCTAGGGAAAGCTTGCCGGCCTCGATCTTGGAGAAATCGAGAATGTCGTTGAGGATGTTCAACAGCAGCTCGGCGGAACCGTTGATCTTGGTTAGATATTCGCGCTGTTTTTCCGAGGGTGCGTCCAGCGCCAGATGAGTCAATCCGAGAATCGCGTTCATTGGCGTGCGGATTTCGTGGCTCATGTTGGCCAGAAACTCGCCTTTGATCCGGTTGGCCGAATCTGCCTCACGTTTGGCCGCTAGAGCGGCTTCCCGCGACTCGGTGAGCTCTTTGACCAGCGACTCGTTTTCGAAACGCAGGCGCTGGCTAGCCGCAATGTTGAGTCGATATCGCTCGGCGCTGACGACCAGAGCGTACAATTGCAGAAGGGCGGTAATGGCAATGATCAGATAAATGAATACGCCCTTTAGGATGAACAAGATACTCATCGGTATCAGGATCGCCCCGGCAAAGAGCGGAAAGGCGCCCCGCACCGGCGCTTGCAGGGGCATCGCCCCCGAACACATGCCTAGCAGGATGAGGCAGAGGAAGGTTTCGCGGCTGGCATCCAGTGCGGGGTACAAACAAATCCCGCCGCAGCCCCAGACGGCTCCGGAGAGCAAAGTGCCAAATCGCGTCCAGTGTTCCCAGATTGCGACTCCAAGCGCCTTTCCGGCGCGATCCAGGCTAGAGAACCGCCAGCTCGACCCTAGCCTCAAGCAAGCGGCGGCGACCACCAAAACGACCCAAATCAGCAGGTGCGGCCGTTCTGCGGTGGGCCAAAACACGATAGTCGTCAGCGCTCCCGTGGACAGGGTCATGGCTTGGCTGACTGGCGTGTTGCGATGAAATAGTCGCAACTGCTCCAGCGCGACCCGGTTGTGGGTGACGCTGGCCTCGTGGGTTTCGGGCCGAGTCAAAAAGCCGCTCCTTTGGAGGTCGAGTCAAACATGGCCTTGATCGCTTCGCGGCGGTGTCGAGTAGCTTCCTGAAAATAAAAGTTTACCAAAACAAAGTGGATAAACGACGCAGCGGTTAGATTCCGCACACCGAAATTTTCGTTGTGGTTTAGCAACCTTCGCAAAATGGCCAGACCGCCGGCCGCGAAAATTGCTGGTATCATCNNAAGCTGCTGGCCGCCCTGCGGCAGCGGGTTCCAGTCATCACCACCGCTTATGCCGAGTTTGCCCATTTTCTGGACGGCACACTGAGCGTATACGACCGGGAGGTGCTGGACCGGTTGCTTCGGTACGGTCCTGCCGCCACGCCGCACGACGCCAGCAGCGGACCGGTTTTCTTGGTGATTCCCCGTCCTGGCACCATCTCGCCTTGGTCGTCGAAAGCGACCGACATNNTGCTGCACGACCGGATGACCGAGACGGTGTTAGGGCCGAACGATGACCCCGCCGCGCTGTTCGCCCAGGCGGAACCGGCACCGCTGGCGACTGTGGACGTACTCGAAAATGGGCGAGAGGCGCTGGCCGCAGCCAATCGCGAACTNNCTGTTCGCGATGATCCGCAACACCCACGAACGCCACCCTGGTAACGTGCTATCCGCCTACCGGGACAATGCGGCGGTGATGACGGGATTTCCCGCCGGGCGCTTCTTTCCCGATCCCGCCAATGGCCAATACCGCTATCACCCGGAAGCGGT
>DEHU01000288.1 GCA_002352125.1 Competibacteraceae bacterium UBA2792
ATGCTCTGGTAGCCGCCGAGCGCAGTCTGGATCGCGTACTGTGCCGGCACGTTGGCGCACAGCCGCATCGAGGCAAGAATGGTGAGTCCCTCGATATAGTCCTGCGCGTGGCTCCTCTCGCCCGACACTGCAACCCAGCCCGCGCGATAGCCGCAAGCCCGATAGTTTTTCGACAGCCCGTTGAACGTCAGGCACAGCACGTCATCCGCCAAGGACGCGATCGAGGTGTGCTCGGCACCGTCGTAGAGCACCTTGTCGTAAATCTCGTCGGCGTAAACGATGAGCTGGTTCTGGCGGGCGATCTCCAAGATCCCCTGCAATATCTCCACCGGATACAGCGCGCCGGTCGGGTTGTTCGGGTTGATCACGACGATGGCGCGGGTGTTCGGCGTGATCTTGCCGCGCACGTCGTCCAAATCCGGCAACCAGTCCGACTGCTCGTCGCACAAGTAGTGGCGCGGCGTGCCGCCCGACAGGCTCACCGCCGCTGTCCACAACGGGTAGTCCGGAGCCGGAATCAGCACCTCGTCGCCGTTGTTCAGCAACGCCTGCAAGGTCATCACGATCAGCTCGGATACGCCGTTGCCGATGTAGATGTCTTCGACCTGTACCCCGCGAACGTGCTTTTGCTGGGTGTAGTGCATCACCGCCTTGCGCGCCGCGAACAAACCTTTCGAGTCGCAGTAACCGGAGGCGTCCGGCAGGTTGCGGATCACGTCTTGCACGATCTCGTCCGGCGCCAGAAAACCGAACGGCGCCGGATTGCCGATATTGAGCTTGGTGATCCGCTGTCCTTCATCTTCCATCTGCTTGGAGCGTGCCAACACCGGTCCGCGAATATCGTAACAAACATTGGACAGCTTGGCGGATTTCAGTATGGGTTGCATCGGGAGTTCGTCCTATTGAGTTAATCGGTTTAATCTTGCCGTCGCGCGCGCGCCGCGACCGGAGCGGACCGGTCGAGCACGAGCGCGAAACCGTCCGGATGGTGGAAATCCGGCCGGCCCGGCGGGTGCCGGAGCGCCCAATACGAGCGATGGCCATCCGTTTCTTCGATGATGGCGGATGCGGCCAGGCGCCAATCCGCGCCGGCCAGATGCGGCGACACGCCGGGATCGACGATGGCCGATAGCGCGATCCGATCCAGCCGGACGCGCGGGGCGATGCGCAGCGGTTCCGCTTTGTCCACCGCCGCCATACCTTCCCGATACGCCGTGAAGCGATAAACGGCCCATTCGGTCGATGGCGCGAAATTGTACTCGTAATAACCGGTTTGCCCGCGTCCCGCCAGAAACGCCTCGCAGCAGGTATGCCGCCACAGTTCGTCGGCGCGACGAGACGGGCACGGGGGCGGCAGGCGCACGCGCTCTATCTTGCCCTCGATCACGTACACCAGCGCGAGCGCGTTCGCGCGCGTCCGGCGCACCCGCACCGCGACGCGGCGCACGGCGGCGCTGGGCGTGGACGGATGGCGGATCAGGGCGATAGAGGGCATTCGCGCATGATACTCCGGTGTCGTAAGCCGCCGGTATCTTCGCTTCTGCCGGATTTCGATCCCCCGCCGAAAGCGGCCGGCGAAACGAAAATCCGGTTTAGCTTACGCGCTCTTTCGCTCCATCGCTCCCGGCGGACGATCCGTCGGTGGCCAGCCCGTAACGCCGGATCTTGTCGTGCAAGGTCGTTTTGGCGATCCCCAATGCCTCGGCGGTGCGCGAAAGCCGGCCATCGTGCTGGCGCAAAGCCTCGATGATGACGGATCGCTCGAACTGCTCCACCAAATCCGGCAGAGGCAGCGGCCGGTCGTTCGCGCCGAACGAGCCGGCCACCGAACCGGTGCGCAGCCCCAATACGTAGCGATCCGCCGCGTTGCGCAGTTCGCGGACGTTGCCGGGCCACGCCTGCGCCAGCAGCTCTCGCGCCAGAGCCGGGGTGAGCTCGGGCGGATCGCGCCCGTAACGCGCGGCGGCCTGCAACACGAAGTGCTCAAACAGCAACGGGATATCTTCCCGCCGCTCGCGCAGGGGCGGTAATTCAAGAGCAACGACATCGAGACGGAAGTACAAATCGGCACGAAACTTTTGTTGCCGGGACAAGGCCAGCAAATCTTCTTTGGTGGCCGCCACGACGCGCACGTCGACCGGGATCGGCCGGTTGGAGCCGAGCCGTTCCACCTGCCGTTCCTGCAACACCCGCAACANNCGATCTCGTCGAGAAACAGCGTGCCGCCATCGGCGTGCTCGATCTTGCCGATCCGCCGCTTGGCCGCGCCGGTGAACGCGCCGGCCTCGTGGCCGAACATTTCGCTCTCGAACAGATTTTCCGGCAAGCCGCCGCAGTTGATGGCCACGAAATTGTGCTTGCGGCGACCGCCGTAATCGTGCAGGCAACGAGCCACCATTTCCTTGCCGGTTCCGGTTTCGCCAATCACCAGCACGTCGGCCGGCGTATCGGCGACATCGAGGATCAGCCGGCGCAGGCGTTCGATGGCCGGTGAACGCCCAACGATGCGGCCTTCGATGCCCTGCCGGTCGTCCAATCGTCGCCGTAGCCCCAGCACCTCCAGGAAAAGCCGCCGTTTTTCCAGTGCCCGGCGAACCGCGTCCAGCAGGCGTTCCGAGGAAAACGGTTTTTCGATGAAATCGTAGGCTCCATCGTGCATGGCGGCGACAGCCATGGACACGTCGCCGTGACCGGTCATGACGATGACCGGCAGATTGGCATCCATAGCGTGCAGGCGGCGTTGCAGTTCCAGCCCGCTCGCGCCGGGTAGCCGCACGTCGGTGATGACGGTGCCCGGAAACTCCGGCCCGAGCCGTTCCAGCGCTTGTTCGGCCGATTCGACGGCTTCCGCCGCGATGTCTTCCAGGCGAAACGCTTGTTCGCAACCGAGCCGAACCGCCGGATCGTCCTCGACGATCAGCACCCTCAAGGGAACGTTCATGCCGGTCCATCCTCTGCGGGAACCAAAGGAAGTTCCAGACAAAAAATCGCGCCGCCTTCCGGGTGATTGTCGCCGAAAAGGGTACCACCGCATTCGCGAACGATTCCCGACGAAATGGCCAGCCCCAAACCGAGGCCCGCGCCGGGTTCCTTGGTCGTGAAAAACGGTTCGAATAAGCGCCGTTTCGCTTCTTCGGTCAAACCGGAACCGCCGTCGCGGACGCGGATGACGACGCGATCACCATCCGTTTCGCACCCGACCCACAGCCGTTTGGCTTCCGATGTTTTCGTGGCATCCAAAGCGTTGCCGATCAAATTGATCAAAACCTGTTCGAGGCGATTCTGGTCGCAGAAAATCGTCGGTGACCGCTCGGGGCAGTCGAGCTCCAGATGGACGCCCTCTTTCCGGATGCGCGGGTTCAACAGTAGCAGGGCGTTTCGAATCGCTTTGTGAGCCTCGACCAATCGCGGTTGCGATGGCGCTTTGCGAGCAAACACTTTGAGCTGTCCGGTGATGTGTCCCATGCGTTCCACCAGTTGGCCGATGGTGGTCAGATTGGCTTGCGCCGTTTCCAGATCGCCTCGTTGCAGAAACTTGATCGTGTTATCCGAAAGGGTACGCAGCGCGGCGAGCGGCTGGTTGAGCTCGTGCGTGATGCCGGTGGACAGTTGCCCCAACACGGCCAGCTTGCCGGCCTGGACCAGTTCGTTTTCGGTGGTTTGCAGATGGCGTTCGGTGCGCTCTCGCTCTTCGATTTCCGCCTGCAAGCGAGCGTTGGCAGCGGTCAGATCGGTGGTGCGTTCGCGAACTCGCCGTTCGAGCTCGCCGTAGGCGCGTTCGAGCGCCTCTTTGGCGGCGAGACTCACTTTGATGTTGCGGCGCCGCTCGTTCAGGTAGAGCAACAACATCCAGCCGAAAGCGGCGACCACTCCGGCAAGCATGCTGTCGCCGAGCGCGGCCACCCGCACCGGATCGAGTTTCGACAACACCATCAACTCCCAGTCGGAGTTTGCCATCGGTCGAATTTGGGCGAGAAATTCTTGCGCCGGCTTGTGGAACGTGCCGGTGGCCGAACTCTCGCTCAAAGAGACGATGCGCAGCCCGCTCCCCAGTTCGTCGATCACGTTCAGATCGAGCCGCCGCAGCGTCTTGCGGTCGAATTGCCGGGTTCGCAGCAGCTCGGCGCGAGTATGCTCGTCGAGCGGCCGGAGGGTGGTGAACTTCCAGGCCGGCTCCGAAGCCAGCACGACGACGCCGTGCCCGTCGGCCAACAGCACCCCTTCTTCGCCGCCGGACCAAGATTGTTCGACGCGGTCCAGGCTCACCTTGACCGCCGCGACCCCGGCTAGCTTGCCGTCGCGGCGAATGGGGTGAGAGAAATAATATCCCGGTTGTCCGCTGGTGGTGCCAACGCCGAAAAAGCGCCCGCGCTCGCCGTGCGATGCGATCTGGAAATACGGCCGGAAAGAAAAATCCATGCCGACAAAGCTGTCTGGCTGTTGCCAGTTGCTCGATGCCAGAACCTTCCCCGAAACATCGAGGACGTAGATAACGTTGGTGCCGGCGCGCTCGTTCAGCCGTTCGAGATAGGCGTTCGCGTTCTGGCGGCGCAGCGCATCGACCGGCGCTTCGATCACGGCGAGGACATCCCGCGCCAGTTCGACGAGGCCCGGAACGTACAGAAACCGGTCGAGTTCGCTTTGCAAGCCGTTCGCGTAGAGTTCGAGCTGGTGAACGCCCTTCGCCTGTAACTCCGACAAGCCGCGAAACTCTCTCCAAAAATACGTCAACCCGGCGGCAAAGATCATGATGGCAAGCCCTCCCGCGCCGATCAGGGTTGCGCGGCCACCTCCACTTTTCGGCATGTCATCCTCGTCGTGGGGGTTTCCCGGACATCCATCCACTCGCCGCACGGACTCCGCAATTCGCGCGGCAGACATCTGGAACACCGCACAAGATATGGAACTCCGCGAATTTCATAGCAGATTCCATGCCGCAGCATATCGGGCGCACGAGATATTCATGTAATTGATTTATATTTCTTTATCAACCGGATGGAGCGCCATTTTTTCGGCCGCCCGAACGAAGCGCACGATAGCGTTCGGTTTTCCGAACATTTGCGGATGGATACTTCGAAGGGCGATGGACGCGAACGCCGAAGCACGACGCTTCAGCGCGTACCTGCATTCGGATTTTTGGACCGCCCGCCAGCTAATCGAACGCGTAGGCATCCATCGCCAGCACACCCAGCGTGGTGCTAGCGTGGACCCGGCGCGGGAGGGCGTCCGGAGTGCCTGCCCCCAACGCGACCAGCAGGGGTACGAAATGCTCCACCGTGGGATGGTTTTGGCGCGCGTGCGGTCCCAGCCGTTCGTAATCGAGCACGTCGTCGATGCGCTGCTCGGCCAGCGTTCTCGCCACCCATTCGCCAAATTCGGTAACCCACGTCGGCGTCGGCGCGCCGGGGATGGCGCGGAACGCTTCCCGAAGGTTGTGCGTCAGGCTGCCGGAAGCCAGGATCAGCACCCCCGCGTCGCGTAAAGGCCGCAAGGCTTGGCCGAGACGGAAATGATGTCCGGCCGCCAGCCGGGATTGCACGCTCAGTTGCAGCACTGGGATATCCGCCGCCGGATACATCAACGACAGCGGCACCCAGCCGCCGTGATCGATCCCGCGCACCGGATCGGCTCGCACCGCAAATCCCGCCTCTTGCAGCAAGGACTGCGCCCGCGTTGCCGTTTCGACCGCCCCCGGCGGTTCGTAGCGGATCGCGTAGAGAGCCGGGTCGAATCCGCCAAAGTCGTGGATCGTCTCCAGGCGCGGGGCGGTGGATACCGTCGGCACGACGGTATCCCAATGCGCGGAAACGACCAGGATGGCGCGGGGCCGACCCAGTTCCGCGCCGAACGCCCGCAGGAACCGGCTGGCCGGGTTGTCCTCGACGGCTAAGGTCGGCGCACCGTGAGAGACGAAGACGCTGGGAAATCGCACGATACCCTCCGGTTCTCTCAACAAATCAAACGCCCCTTCTTTCTGGCGGCGGCACCAGTCCTTGCCCGCCGAGGGGAGCGGCGCCCAGCGCGTCGCGCAGGCATTCCGTCAGCGCGTTCAACGTGTACGGCTTCTGCAAAAAACCGGACAACCGCTTGCCGGCAAATCGCGGGGCGATTTCGCTTTCGGTGTAGCCGCTCGACATCACGACCTGGACTTGCGGATCGATCCGGCGCAACTCCCGGAACGTTTCTTCGCCGTCCAAGTCGGGCATGGTCAGATCGAGCAGCACCAACGCGATGTCGTCGTGCCGCTCGCGGTAAATTTCCAAGGCCTCGCGACCGTCCACGGCGGTCAGCACCTCGAAGCCGACCCGCTCCAGCATCCTGTTGCCCATCAACCGGACGGATTCTTCATCGTCTACCAGCAAGATCGTGCCCGCACCTTTCCAGCCGCCTGGTTTGGCGCTGTTGCTCCGGCCTACCGATGCTTTTTCCTCCAGCACGGCGGGAAACAGCACTTTGAACGTCGTGCCCCGACCCGGCTCGCTGTAAACCTTGAGCGCCCCCTTGTGCCCGCGCACGATGCCCAGCACGGCCGACAGCCCCAGGCCCCGCCCGGTGAATTTGGTGGTAAAAAACGGTTCGAAGATGCGCCGCTGGGTTTCTTGGTCCATGCCGCAACCCGTGTCCGATACCTCCAACCACACGTAGGATCCTTCCGCCAAGCTCTCGTTCAGGAACGCTTCGGACAGGTACTCGCGCGAACACTCCATGATGCCGGTCGAAATGGTGATCGCACCGCTGTACTCTTCGAGCGCTTCCGATGCGTTGATCACCAGGTTCATGATCACTTGGCGAATTTGGCTGGGATCGCCCCGCAGAGGAGGCAGCGGATCTTTCAGGTTCAAGTTCAGAATCGCTTTCTTGCTGATGGAAGCTTTGAACAGCGAAACCATTTCTCCGATCAAATCGCGCAACCTGATGTTTTCGATGACGCATTGGCCCTTGCCCGAATACGCCAACATTTGCCGGCACAATTCGGCGGCGCGTAGCGAGGTTTCTTCGATCGCCTTTAGGCTATCGCGCGCGGGAGTCATCACCGGCGGCAACTCGTCCGAGGCCAGGCTGGCGTTTCCCAGAATGACCGTCAGGAGGTTGTTGAAATCGTGCGCGATNNAGATTGTTGAAATCGTGCGCGATGCCGCCGGCCAGCACGCCCAGGCTTTCCAGCTTCTGGGTTTGCTGCATCTGGCGCTCCAATTGCAAACGTTTTTCTTCCGCCCATTTCCGCTCGGTGATGTCGGTGACCGCCAGAAACAGCAGGGGAGTGCTGCTTTCCTGCTGGCGCCCCAAAGAGGTGTTGATGATGGCCCCCTCCATGTGCGCGTAAAACGCTGGCCCTTGCGCGCGCAAGATGAGCGCTTCGAGCGTCTTGCCTGCCGGACTGCCGAAAAACGCCCGGTAGCGCGCCAGAAACACGCCGCGATCATCGCCTTCCATGCACTCCGAAAACGGGCTTCCGATCAACTGATCCCGGCCGCAACCCACCATCCGGCAAAACGTTTCGTTGACCTCGTAAATCAACCCGACATCGTTCAAAACCAGATAGCCGATCGGCGCTCGATGAAACAGGAGAGAGAACTCGTTGCGGGATTGTTCCAGCTCCACCATGACGCGACGCAATTCTTCGTTCTGGATCTCCAGCTCAATCTGGTGGACGTGGAGTTCGTGTACCAGCTTGCGGATCTGTTCATCCGAAAGCTCCGGCACTTCGAACTGGTGCCGCGCGGCTTTGGCTTCTGCTTTTTCTCGGAGGAGTTTCGCCTCATCCTGTTTGTTTTGCATCGTGTTGCACCTTAGCTCTGCGTGGCCGTATCGGATGATGCGTGGCCCAATCCGCTATCGGGGCGTCCCATACGGCAGTTGCGTTCGTTGTGGATGGCTGTTTGCCGAAAAACCGACATCGCGAAACAGCGGGCACCGCGAGATCGAAGCCCGCGAATCGCATGGTCGAACTCTAGCTCTCATTTTGACACAACACCACTTTCCATTTGATCTGCTTCTGCCGTTTTGCCGATATCCGTGCATTCGCGAGTCACGATGACGCACGCCGGTCCTTCGCCGGGTAGACGAGTCGCCCGCCCGATGAACCAGTGCCGTTCCTTCGGTGACTGGTAGGGATATTTTTGTTCGAACAGTACGCATTCCCCGCGCAACACGGCTCGGATCCCTTCGGCGAACGCGACGGCGGTTTCTTCGGCACCGCGCTCTGGCACTTCGCCACAAATCCGCAGGTGGCCGATCCCCTCGGCCAGAAGGTCGAATGTTCCGGCGTTGTCTAGGGCGAAATCCCGCCACGCTTTGTTGGCCGCGAGAATCGTCCCGTTCTCGTCGAGAATAGCGGCTTGCGCGGTCAGCATGTCGAGAGCGGCCCGGGTGAAACGCTCCGACTCTTGCGCCCGGGCGAGCGATTTCTTGGAGGCGGACAGATCCAGAACGGTGAACGTCGCACCCTCGTCGGGAATTTCGGGATTCAGCGAGGAGCCATTGATCAAGATCGGTACGATCATGCCATCCTTGCGCCGCCAGCGCGTCTCCACGGTCCCCACACCCTGCTTTTGGATTTGTTCGTACAGATGTTTCCCGGCAGACTCGAATTCTTCCTGAGACAGATACAATATGCGCGTGCTCTGGTCGATCAGCTCATCGCGAGCGTACCCCACCATTTGGCACAGATAATCGTTGACGTCGAGAAAGACGCGATTGGCGATCCGTCCCACCCCTACCGGCACGGCGCGATACAGGCTGGAAAGCCGGGTTTCGCGGTCCGACAATGCCTCGCTGGTGGTTTTGAGCAAACCGATGTCGGTAAACGTCAGCACCACGCCAGAAACGGTATCCGCGCCGACGTGATAAGGCAGAACGCGCATGTGAAACCACGCGCCTTCCTGGGTGCAAACCTCGCGCTCCTGCTCCACGGCGCTGGTCACCACCGCCCGGATAAGCTCGAACGGATCGATATCCATCAGCCTATGGGCAAAACGGCTTAGAGGGTGACCGACATCGCCATCCAGAATTTTGAAAATGCGCTTGACCTCGGGCGTAAACCGGCGGATGGCCAAGTTCTCGTCGAGAAACAGGGTGCCGATCCGGGTACTGGCTATCAGGTTGTCCAGATCGTTGTTTAACTCGATCAATTCGATGATCTTGCTCTGGTTTTCTGCATTGACGGTGTGCAGTTCCTCGTTGACCGATTGCAGTTCCTCGTTGAGCGATTGCAACTCTTCGTTGGTGCTTTGCAGCTCTTCGTTGCTGGCGAGGAGTTCCTCGTTGGTGGCTTGCAGTTCCTCGTTGGACGTTTCCAGTTCCTCGATGGTGGCCTGCAAATTTTCCTGCGAGAATTGGAGTTCCTGTTCCAGGTCGTGAATGCGCTGCTCGGCCTCCTGGCTGACATTGTAGACTTGGGTATCGCCCGAAACGGACTCGCCCGCCCGGGGAGCGGTTTCTTCGACGAAAACCACCGCCAACGGCTCCTGTCCTTTTTTGCCGGGCAACAACCGCATGTGGACACGCACGGTCTTCTGCTCGTCGCGCCCTTTTACCTGAATGCCGGTGTATTGCAGCGTCTCGCCGGTCTTGAACACTTTTTGCAGGCCCGTAGCCAGCGGGATAGTCAGCTCCGGCACCGCGATCCGGGTCACGTCGTTCATCGGCTTGCCAGATTGCAACCGAAAATACCCCTCCGGGTTACCCAAGATGTGCATCACCTCCATCCGTTCGTTCACCACGACGGCCAGCGGCGCGTAGTCCTCGGCGAGCGATTGCAGGAGGCGGTCGAGCAAACGCTCCTCCTGGTAGCCGCGCAATACGGCCCCCCCCGCAAAGTGAGCGCGTTTCTGCTGCGAACGCACTTCCGGCAGCGCCGAAAACCCCGGATTTTCCCCCGCCGGCTGACGTTTGCCCTTGGAGGCATAAATCCTGAATCTCTGGTGCAACGGCTCGAAAAAGTCGGCCATTTCGCCGGTCGTTTCGCTGCTACCCAACAGCAAAATTCCTTGTGGATTGAGCGAAAAGTTGACCAGTTCCAGAGCCTTGCGCTGCAACACCGGCTGCAGATAAATGAGCAAGTTGCGGCAACTGACCAGCTCGATCTTGGTGAAAGGCGGGTCTTTGATGAGGTTGTGTTGGGCGAAAACCACCATCTCCCGGATGACGCGATCCACTTGATAGTGATGGTCTTCCTTGAGATGGAAGTATTTGGACAAGTACCCCGGCGGCAAATCGGCGACAATGCTTTCAGGATAGATACCAGTGCTGGCACGCAAAATAGCGTCGCGATCCAGATCGGTGGCGAAAATCTTGACTTCGAGCCGTTTTCCCAGGCGTTCCAGGACCTCGCGGCTCAAAATAGCCAAGGTATACGCCTCCTCGCCGGTCGAGCACCCCGCCACCCAGAACCGGACTTCGCGCGTTTCGACGCGCTCCAACAACTGAGGTAGCCGGTTGAGCTCCAGCTCGTCGAACACTTCGCGGTCGCGAAAAAAACTGGTGACGCCGATGAGCAGTTCACGGTAGAGCGCCATCACCTCGCCGGCATAGCTTTCCATGAACCTCACGTAATCGCGCAGATCGTGAATCTGGTTCATCGTCATGCGCCGCTCGATGCGCCGGATGACGGTGCTGGGTTTATAGTGCGTGAAGTCGACGCGCGTGCGTTCGCGCAACAGAGCGAAAATGCGCGTCACGCCATCGTCGCCGGACAGCAAATTCGGCGGCTGATCCACTGTGGTGGCGTAGGGGTGCTGGACGAACGAGAGCAATTTTTGCGGCATCTCGTCGGGCGGCAGGACAAAATCGGCCAGCCCAGTCGAAACGGCCGCGCGCGGCATCCCGTCGAACCGGGCCGATTCTTCGTTTTGCACCATCACGATCCCGCCGGCCTCCTTGATCGCCCGGATACCGCGCACGCCGTCGCTACCGGTGCCAGACAGGATGATGCCGATGGCCTTTTCCGCCTGATCGTCGGCCAGCGAACGCAGAAAAACGTCGATAGGCAGGTTGAGCCCACGGGTATGGTCCGATTCGCTGAGCAGCAGTTTGCCGTGAAAGATCGAGAGATTTTTCTTAGGAGGAATGAGATAAACCGAATTAGCCTCGACCAGCATTCCTTCCTCGGCCCGTCGAACCGGCATGGCGGTCCGTTTGGAAAGCAGCTCGACCATCATGCTTTTGTAGTCCGGGGACAGATGCTGGATGACGATGAAAGCCATGCCGCTGTTGGCGCTCATCTGCGCGAAAAACGATTCCAATGCTTCCAGACCCCCAGCCGACGCGCCGATACCAACGTAGCAAATGGGGCCGAAATTTTCGATTTCTTGTTGATAATCCTCTTCTTGCATCGGTGCAAGTTCCCCCATGGCTAACGATACTTTAGACGGTTACGCCTCCCTCCCGAAACCTTATATCGAACGCGGTAGCCAACTCGATCTATCGAGCAGGGCACGCATCTTACCTCGAAACGGTCGGAGCGCTCACACTGCATCGACCCAACCGTGACGCTGGATCGGGCGAATGCCTGCCCGAAGACGGGCGTTCGGTCGTTTGTGTCGAAGAGCGCCAACACCACCAATCTGCCTTTCCAAAAGGCTTGCCGGTGATATCGGCGAGCAATCTTTAGGTGATCGGCCTAAAGGAAACAAGTTGACGAGTTGTGCGGATGCGGCCGCTTAGCCGGGATCGAGGGCGGGAGCAGCATCGCGTCGCAGCCGCTGGCGGATCCGGCTCACTTTCAGCCGGTCCTTGTAAGTACCCAGCAATTTCAGCGAATCTTCGATGTATTCTCGAGAAGAAATTTCAGTCGTAGCGTAGCGGCGCAGCAAAACTAGCCACCGGGCATGGATCGCGCACGGCGCCGTTCGGTTACCGCCCGTCAGAGGACAATCCGAGCACCGCGAATGGGCTAAAACCCCGACGGCCGCCTGTTTTTGCCAATGTTGGCGGTAATCCCGCGCGTGCATTTCGATCCATTCCAGAGCCCGTGCTTGCCTCTCGTCGGCGGGAAATTGCTCGACATGCCGTTCGATGGCCGCAATTTGCTGGAGCAAAAACTCTGCCTCGGACAAATCCGGGGTTTGGTCATCTCCCACGAAGCGGGTAATGAGCGCCAAAGTTGGATCGTCTACGATATACATAATTCTTCTTGTTTATCGACATGCGGCAACGGGTAGTAAAAATTATAGCAAGTTATTGTGCGTCGCACAAAAATCAAGCGTCGTCAATCGTGACGCCGACAACTACGCCGACGGTTCTATTCCTGGGAGTTCTGCTTTCCAAGTGTCTCGGACGATGGAGCTGTCCGGTTGCGGCCCGATAGCCCGCTCGACGCGCTCGTCTACGGTGCGCTCAGCAGAGAAAATGATCGAAGCAGCCGGTCAAGAAAAACGATCCCGGCCCAGCAGACTTTCCAGTTATTGCAGTCAACCCTCGATCAGCGCCTAAATAAAAAATTAGCACCATTGATTATTATGCTGATTTCCACCGATTGATTCTTGCAATGAGCTCCTCAATTTCTGCCAGTGAAGATACTCTCATTTCTACGTCTCGATATCTTTCAAATGGATCGTATAGCACGGCATTGATCCCAAACGCTCTCGGTCCCCAGTAATCCTTCTCAAGATCATCTCCTATCATAATCAGCTCGCTCTTTTTTTTCCTAGTTCTATTTAGAACGAAATCAAAGAACTCTCTCGTAGGTTTAGGAAAGCCTACTTCTTTAAAACAGACTATTTCATTGAAATATCTACCGATTCCAACTCTATCTAGCGCTTTTCGAATATCCTCCTTGGTCGAATCTTTAGCATTCGTTGCAAGAAGAATCAAATAGTTACTTGATAATTTCTTTAAGCACGCCTCAGCCCCGTCAACCAACTCCAACCGATTCCATGAGTACATCGGTCCAACTTCATCTGGGAAATCTATCATTACAGTATTTCCCCAGTCGAACAGCAGCGTATCAATCATAAAATTGTGGCTCAATTTAGAATGCCAAGGTAATCTTAATCATAGCGATGCACTAAGTACAGAACAAAAGCCATCAACGCCAAAGTAAATTCAACGAGTTTCTTCGAGAGATTCAGGGCGATGTTCCATTAGGAAATCGAATCCGTGGCGGAACAGGTTTTTTATGAGAGACCCGAAGGGTAATCACATCGTCGCCTTAGATCGCGTCGAGAACGGTTGTTCGAATCAGCGGAAATTGCTAGCGAAATAACGGGTTGACCCTGAATCTGCTCCTCCCTGCCCCGTTTACTCTTCGGCGCAGGGAGGAGACGGGTATTTTCGTTGCTGGGTTCGCCAGCAGGCGGAAAACCGTAACAGTTCTCGTTCTCTGCTTGGCGGTCAGCGTCAAGGCCGGGTCGCGTTCAGCCCCCAATCGTAGTCCAGGTAGCGGATTTTCGAACCGCCCTTGCGGATCGCATCGCGCGCTTGCGTTGCCCGGCCGGATTTGGATGCAACGATGCCGGGTTCAACGATTGGGGGGCGCGACGGCGGCTTCGACCAGTCCGGCCAGCGCCTTGCCGAGCTTTTCCGCGATGGGGCATTGATCGACGCCGTGCCGGCGGGCGAGAAAGGCCGGGTCGTTGTAGCCGATCCACACCTGCGAGGACGCATCTTCCCAAACCAGCGCCTTCAGGGGCAGGTCGATGCCGACGGACTGCGCGCACTCCATGAACGGCGTGCCGCCTTGGGGATTGCCGAAGATCAGCAGTTCCGTGGGTCGAAGCGACTTGCCGGCCTTGGCGGCGCCAGCGGCGTGGTCGATGCGCGCGAACACGTTCAAACCGCGTTGCCGGACCAGTTCCTCGAACCGGTTCATCGTATCGCTGGCGCCGTAGGGGCTTTTGACGGCGATCAAGCCTTCGGCAGCGCCGGCGGACGATACCGATATCGCGAGGATCAAAGCGACGAGCGAGCGGATGACGGTCATGGCGAAACTCCTCTTGGGGTGGGGTTCTCTTGGGTGCGCTGGTCGAAGCCGCCCCGCCGCCAGGCGTGGAAACGCTCTACCCAGGCCAGCAATTTCTGGGGCGCATGAGCCTTTTTCCAGACGCCAGCGGCGTACTTGTTGGCTTCGGCCAAGGTCGGGTAGATGTGGATGGTGCCGAGAATCTTGTTCAGGCCGATGCCGTGGCGCATGGCCATGACGTATTCGGCGAGCAGGTCGCCGGCGTGTTCGCCGACGATGGTTGCGCCAAGAATCTTGTCCTTGCCGGGCACGGTCAGCACCTTGACGAAACCGTGTGCCTCGCCGTCGGCGATGGCGCGATCCAGATCGTCGATGCCGTACACCGTCACCTCGTGGGGGATACCTTGCGCCTTCGCTTCCTGTTCGTTCAACCCGACCCGCGCCACCTCGGGATCGACGAAGGTGGCCCAGGGAATGACCGAATAGTCGGCCTTGAATGTCTTGAATGGACCGAACAGGGCGTTGACCGAGGCATACCAGGCTTGATGCGCGGCGGTGTGGGTGAACTGGAACGGTCCGGCCACGTCACCGGCGGCGTAAATGTTGGGGTAAAGCGTTTGCAGGTACTCGTTGGTTTCCACGGTGCGGGCGCGAGTGGCCGGAATCCCCAATTCTTCCAGTCCGTAGCCGGTCGTGTTCGCCACCCGCCCGACCGCGACCAACACGGCATCGAAGGGAATCCGCACGTCCGCGCCGCCGTGTTCGGCGATCAGGATTTTTTCGCCGTTCTCCACCGCGAACCGCTTGGCTTGGTGCTCGACGAGCACCTGGATGCCCTCCTGGCGAAAGCGCGCAGTCACCAGTCCGGAAACCTCCGGGTCTTCCCGGATCAGAATGCGCGGAGCCATTTCGACCTGCGTCACCCGTGCGCCGAGGCGGGCGAAGGTTTGGGTCAGTTCCGAACCGATGGGGCCGCCGCCCAGCACCACCAATCGTTCGGGTAACTCGCGCAGATGCCAAACGGTATCCGAAGTCAAATACCCGACCTCTTCCAGTCCCGGAATCGGTGGCACGAACGGCCGGGCGCCAGCGGCGATGACGATGGCGCGGGTGGTCAGGGTTCGCGTGCCTGCCGTCGTAGTGACCGCCACCGTCCACGGCGAGGTGATTTTGGCCGTGCCGTCGATCACCTCCACGCCCAAACCGGTGTAGCGTTCCACCGAATCGTGGGGCGCCACGTCGCGGATCACTCGCTGCACCCGCTCCATCACCTCGGCGAAATCGAATTCTGCGTTGGCTTTACGGATACCGAATTCCGGGGAACGCCGGATGTGGGCGAGCAGCTTGGCCGAGCGGATCAGCGCCTTGGACGGTACGCAGCCGGTGTTCAGACAATCGCCACCCATCCGGTGCTTTTCGATCAAAGTCACCTTGGCCTTGACCGCCGCCGCGATATAGGCGGTCACCAGTCCGGCCGAGCCGGCGCCGATCACCACCAAATTCCGGTCGAAGCGCTGCGGCTTTTGCCATTTTGCGTATACCCGCCGCGCTTTGACCGCCGCCACGATCTTCTTGGCGACGAGCGGAAAAATGCCCAGCAGCGCGAAAGAGGCCAACAAGCCGGGCGACAGAATACCTTTGAGCGAGTCGATTCGCGCCAGTTGGGTACCGGCATTCACGTAGACCAAGGTGCCGGCCAACATGCCGATCTGGCTAACCCAGCAGAAGGTTGAGAGGCGGATCGGCGTCAAGCCCATCACCAGATTGATGACGAAGAACGGAAAGACCGGAATCAACCGCAAAGTGAACAGATAGAAACCACCTTCCTTTTCCATCCCGGCGTTGATCGCTTTTAGCCGGTCGCCGAATTTGCCCTGCACCCAGTCGCGCAGCACGAAGCGGGCGGCGAGAAAGGAGAAGGTAGCGCCCAGGGTCGAGGCGAGGGAGACGAGGACCATTCCCCACAACAGGCCGAAGATCGCGCCGCCAACCAAGGTCAGGATCGCCGCGCCGGGCAGCGACAATCCGGTCACCGCCACGTAAACGGCAAAAAATATTCCCGCCGCCGAACCGGGATGCGCCGCTCGATAGGTTTCGATGGCCGCCTGCTGGGATTTGAAGTAATCGAGGCTGAAATAGCGGCCCAGGTCGAACGCGAAGAAAACGCCGACCAGCACGGCGATCACCAAAAGGAGCAGGAACTTGCGAAAGTTCACGGGCGATCCGCTCCGGGCGGCGGCTGGAGCAGGGCGTCCAATCGACCGGCACGATCCAGCGCGGCCAGGTCGTCGTATCCGCCGACGTGCATGTCGCCGATGAAGATTTGCGGCACGGAGCGGCGGCCGGTGCGGGCGATCATGATGTCCATTTGGTCGGGTTCGAGATCGACCCGGATTTTTTTCAAATCATCGATGCCCTTGCTTTTCAGCAGTTGTTCCGCGCGCCGGCAAAACGGGCAAATTTGGGTGCTGTACATCGTAACTTCGGTCATGGTGCCTCCAGAGAATCGAAAACAGTGTGCAGGTTCGGTCGCATCGGGCGCCGAGGACTCGATCAGGTCAGGGTCGCGGCGCTTCGGCTAGGAACGGCGGCCCGCGCCCGTTCGATGGCGTAGTCGGGTCCCTCGGCAATCCGCTCGAAATAAGACGCATGAGCGGGCGAACCGACTGGCCAGTTCGCCAGGAATTCCCGTTGCCAACGGCCGGGGTCGAATTCCAGCGCCAAGGCATCGAGGTAAACGGACCCCGAGCCCCCTCCGTACAGACGCGGGTGCGGACCGGGCGAAATGCCGATGCGGGTCACGACGCCAAACCGGGTCGCGGCGAAATTGGGCATCCCCGCCGCACCGTTGTTGACGACCCACTTCGGCAAGCCCGCAAGATCGAAACGGCGCAGCACGGGCAAACAGGTATGGCTGCTGGCGAAAACATCGACGCCGGCGTCCAGAAACGCCGATGCCAGCCGCTCGCGATTCGCCGGATCGTCCAGCGCCTCCACGTCGAACTGCCAGCCGGCCAGCGCTTCGGCGTCGCCGTGTACCACACCGACCCGCGCATCCCCGACCCGGTAACGGGCGAACATCGGCAAGCTGCCAAGACTGGCCAGCGTCTCGCGATGGCGGCGAGCGGTGGTTTTGAGCCGGGCGTGAATCCGGTTGGAGCATTCCACGATTTGGGCATCGACCGTTTCCGGGTAAGCGCAGCCGCAGCCCGCTTCTTCGCTTTCGGCGAGCAACTCCGCCTCCACGTTGCCGAGAATCGCGTCGTGACGCAACACTCGCGCGCCGACCTCGGCAAACGTGGCGTCATCGACATCGAACCAGTGAAAATCACCGTTGAAGCAGAGCGTCACCGGGCCGGGTTCGGTGGCGGCCAGAGCCTCCACGGCATCCAGCGCCAGCCGGTTGCCGTACAGACCCCCGATGACGTACAAGGTTTCCACCCTCTTTTCCGGCGCAGCAGCCAGCGCCGCCGCACCGTAGCGGTAACGGAGCGGACAAATCCGGCCCGGCGACTCGCTCACGCCGATTCGCTCCGGGCCACGGCCAACCCGTGCCACCGGCGCACGATCTCGGGTAGCAGAAAGCCCGCCGTGCAGATCGCCAGACCATAGAGATTCGTGCCCAGCAGCAGAGCATATTGGCCTTCGCCGATGGCCCAGACGGCAGGAATCCAGCCAACCGCCAGCAGGATGCCCAACAGCAAGCCGGGCCAGAAGCTCAGATGAAAACTCCACGGCGAACGGCCCACCCAGCGTTGCAGCAGAAACACCGGCGCCAAGCCCATGACCATCGTGCCGCTCAAGGTCGTGGCGGCGAGAATTTCGGCGCCGGCGATCATCGGCAAGTTGCCGAGCACGGCGATGGCGATCATCGCCACCGTTCCGTAACGCAAGGCCGTTGCCGGCGGTTGCCGCCCGGCGACGGCCGGCAGCTCCTGCGCCACGACTTTGGAGAGCGAAGCGAAGGTCGAATCCAGAGTCGATCCGGCCGCCGCGATCATCAGCACGGTCATGACGAACAGCGCGCCGATGCCCAACGCCTGCGCCACCGCCGCCGGGGCGTTGCCGCCGGCCGCCAACCCGCTCAACCGGGCGTCGATGCCGACGAAGCTGAACGCCAGGATGGCGAAAAAACCGCCTACGCCGGCCAGAATGAACGCTTTGAGCATGGCCTTTTCCTCGGTGATGAACCCCCGATCCGTCAGCACCGGATCGTGAAAGGGATAGCTCAGAATTTGCAGGCTGGCCACCCACAGCAAATCGACGCCCGCCGCGAGCTTGAAGTCGCCCGTGTTCAACAGGGTGGCAACGCCGTGCTTGGGTAACACCAGCAGCAGGACGGCGGCCAGGAACACCACGAAGACGGCGGCTTGAATGATGTCGGTGATGATGGAACCGCGCAGGCCACCCTTGATGCTGTAGAACAGGGTCGCGGCGGTAAACAGCAAGGCGGCGCCAATGAATGCCGGACTGCCGGCCGGACCGTAGTAGCCACCGACCACGGCGGTGTTGCTCCACACCTCGTTGTAGAGGCGGATCAAAATAGCGGCGGTGAACGCCAGCGCCGCCGACCGGCCGTATTTGCCGATCAGGAAACCCACCAGACTGGTGGCACCGGCATGGCGCCGCAGATAGTAGATCACGAATCCGGCCAGCGGGATCGACAGCCAGTAGGTTGCGTAGGCCAGCCCGCCGACGATGCCGTAGCTCGCGCCCAGGTTAGCGGCGTTGGTGACCGATTTGGCGAAAATCCAGGAAATGAAGATGCTGGCGGTCAGCGCCCATTGGCTGGCCATCCGTCCGCTGTTGTCCTCGCCCCGGAAGAACGCGCCGACCGTGCGGGCATGAGGGGTGACGGCATAGAGCGCCGCGCCGTAAAAGATCAAAAAGCCCCAGAAAGTCAGGCCAAAAATCGCGGAAGTCATGATGAGGGCATCCCCTTGGCGGTGGTTTATTCCGGTGCGACGGGCGCGACAAACGCATCGGTTTCTGGGTGAAAAGCATAGTCAGGCAAACCGGCGGGCGATGGGTCGCCGCGTGGGCGACGCGAACGCTACGAATCGTGGCTCGAAATTTTTAAGCTTAGGGGGCAAGCCATTGCGCCGCCGCAACGGCGGCGGGCGCAAGGTCGAAGGTTCAGCAGTTCGGGAACGAGCTGCTCTCGTTGAAACCGAAGCGCGGGGTCAAGTCGCAGTTCGTGCCGACCGCCAGGGCGGCGCGTTCCGGACTTGCCGGGGCGTAGCGGACGGCGTCGGCATGATGGCTCCGCTGGTTGAAGCCGTGAATCACCGGGATACGGCTCAAATCCTGCTGGCCGGCCTGGGCGGAAACGGCGATGCTGGGAATGACGCTCTGGTCGTTGAAGCCGGTGGCGTGAGCGGTGGACAAACCGGACAGGGCGGCGATCAGGGCGAAGCTGGCGGCGGCGAAAGTAGATTTCATGATTACACTCCTTACAAGGTCATCGAAAGTTTGGGATTCCGCATTTTCGGCGGGTTCAGAAACGTTTACGCAGTCCGGGCAGCGTTGGATGCAGCCCCGCAAATTTTTTTGAAGCAGGAGGAGCGCGGTGCAGAGGTCAAGTGCCGCAGCATGGCGCGCGGTCCTTGGTGCCGGGTCCGGCCGAGAAACACGTCCTCGACCAGCGGAAACCGGGCGTGTCGGCCTCGACGGTTTACCGGGACGCCCAGACCGATTTCGCGGTGAAACGTCTCGACGGCACAGCGGCCGAGCGCATCGACGCGCGCCAGCAGCGAGCGGCCATCCTCGCGGGCGAGCCGGATGTCCGCCACGGGATTGGTCCCGGTCAGATCGAGGTCGAGATATTCGATGTCCCAGCCGGCCGCCGCCAGCCACGCGCAAAAAGCCGCCGATTTCTTGCTGGCGCGGACGGACGCTCGCGCCGCCGAGGAACCCGAGCGGTTGGCGGCTTGAGCGCACGGGCGAGGACAACCGTCGTTAACCGACGCTGGCAAAGTTATATCCGTATTGATATAATCCAATCATGAAACCGATCCAGTTTCTCGGCGATTCCTTGAAGCGGTTACGCGAGTTTCCGCCCGCAGCGCGCCAGGACGCCGGGCATCAGCTCTACCGGGTGCAGCGGGGCGAACAGCCGGACGATTTCAAGCCCACGCCCACCGTCGGCAAGGGGGTCGAAGAAATCCGTGTGTGGGACGAGACCGGCATCTATCGGGTGATCTACACCGCGCCCGTCAGGCGGAAACGGTCTACGTGCTGTACGCCTTCCAAAAGAAAACGCCCGCCACATCGAAACGCGACCTGGACATCGCCAAGGCGCGTTTCGCTCAAATCGCATCGAGGTGAACCGTGAACGACGCCACGACCGAAACCTACGCCAACGTGTGGGATGCTCTCGCCGACACCCCGCAGGAAGCCGCCAACCTCAAGGTCCGCTCCGAGCTGATGGGCCAGATCGCGGCGTTCGTCCAGGAACGCGGCTGGACGCAGGTGGAAGCGGCCCGCCGCTGCGGCGTGACCCAGCCCCGCCTGAACGACCTGTTGCGCGGCCGCCTGTCGCGGTTCTCGCTGGACGCCTTGGTCAACATCGCGGCGGCGCTCGGCTGCCGGGTCCACATCGGCCTGGAAGCAGCTTGAACGTGGTCTTTCGCTGAGCTGATCGGCCTGCGCTCGCCGGGCCGGAATCCTCGCCGGCGGGGGAAAGCGAGTCCCCGGCTATCCCGGCCTTCGCCGTCCTTGGCGCGGCGACCCGTTCCGGCACGCCGCCATCCCAAAGGACGCGGCGCGTGCCGCACCGCTCGTCACTCCTAGGCTCGGCGTCCATGCCGGTCACGCTCGCGCTCGTTTTCCGCTCGTCCCGGTTTGCGCCGAAAATCGCCGGGGGAGTCGGCGTTTGCTAAGATTTATCTTCACCCATCGCAGCAATCTTCGATTCGGATGTCAAGGATTATCAAGGTAGCGGGCTGGACAGGACCACCGCGAGCGAGCGTGATCTTCGTCCACGGCCTCGGCGGTCACGCCTACGACACGTGGCGGCGAAAGGCCGACGACGGCTCGTTCTGGCCGCTATGGTTGGCGGAGGATGTCGAGGGGCTGGCCGTCTATACGCTCGGTTACGAAGCGCCACCGTCCAACTGGCTGGGCACGACGATGCCGTTGCAAGACCGCGCCGTCAACGTGCTCGAATGCCTGCTCGGTGAAACCAATCTGCGCGATGGCCCGATCACCTTCATCTGCCACAGTCTCGGCGGCCTGCTCGTCAAGCAAATCGTGCTGGATTTGCAGCGGCAGAAGGGGCGGCGGCCCGAAGCCGCCATGCTGTTGGATCGCATCACCCAGGTGGTGTTTCTGGCTACCCCGCACACCGGATCGAGGCAGGGTAGCTGGTTGGAGCGGCTTCGATTCCTGGCCTGGCCTTCTTCGATCACCAGGACGTTGGTCGCGAACGATCCGACCTTGCGGGCTATCAACGTGAGCTATCGAGGGTTGGCGGATGAATTGAGGGATAGCCTCCACCACCGGATTTTCTACGAAACACAAGGCACGCCTGCGGGCGTCATCGTCGACGAGGCCAGCGCCGATCCCGGATTGTCCGGTCTCCCTCCCGTTCCGGTCGACGCGGATCATATCGGGATCGTCAAACCGGCAGATCGATCCGCGCTGCAATATGCACGCATCCGCGATTTCGTTGCCGAGAATTCGGCGCCAGTGGAGCATCGAACCGGTTTCGAGGCCCGTCCGCTTCCCGCGCTGAAGTTCGAGCGGCCGTGGAATATCGCCCCGAAGCTGCTGCGGATCGCGCTGCTGGCTCTGGTCTGCACCATCGTTTTCAAGGGCGTTCAGGCACTCGTCGCCCCCGCGCCAATCAATATGGGAAGCATCGAGCGCAAGCTGGATGAACTGAAAGCGCTGAGCGAACAACTGGTCGCCCAAAGCGCGACGCGCTCCGTGCCGGGCGCCGAGAGATCGGTCGGCGAAGCCGTCGCCGCCGCCGGCCAGGGCGCGGCCGAAGGTGACGAGCGGATGAAGAAAGCCCTGGCCCTGCTGAAAGAGAACAGGATCGCTGAGGCGGAAGCGCTGTTCCGCGCCGTCGCCGTGGACAGGGAGGCGCAGGCCAAGCAGAACGCCCGAGCCGCCGCCATCGCCTACCGCAATCTCGGCGCCATCGCCGGCCTTCGCGACCCGAAGCGGGCGCTCGACGCCTACGCGAAGGCGATCGAGAGCGATCCCGACGATCTGGAAAGCCTGTTCTGGGCCGGATGGCTCCAGCGCGAAAGAGGCGATTTGCGAGAAGCCGAGCGACGCTTTAAGCGCGTCTTCAAGCTTGCGATACCCGAGAACCAAGCGTGGTTCATCTACTGGGCACGGATCGGGATCGGCGACGTGCTGGTGGCG
>DEHU01000247.1 GCA_002352125.1 Competibacteraceae bacterium UBA2792
AACTTAATTTACGGAGTACTTAATAATGGGAGCTTTCAATGAAAATATTACATATCTGTTGGTTGTTGTTGGCGATTGTAATCGGTGGTTGTCAAGGCTCTGATGGAGGTGGCGACCCAGTAAGCCACAATGACTCAGGTATCGCGCTGTATGGCTGGTATGCTCAAGATTACACCGCTAATAATAACGATTTGGCCGAGCTAGCGCAGTATACCGATACCATTTTCGCCAGCGATCAAGATCAAGCGCGGATTGCCGTAGAGGCGGGATTTAAAAATGTCTTTTACCGCTACGAGCACTACCAAATCCTAGAGCGAATGACCGAAATCCCCACCGATCCAGAAACATTCCGCACCCATTACTTCCAAGCCTATCGGGAATTTCTGCAAGATCTCAGAACCACGCTCATCGACAAAGGTCTCTACCAGCGCATCGATTATTTTTTCATCGCCGATGAACCTGCCCTGCATCGAGACGTTTTTCTTGATCAAGCTTTTCTCGATCAGTACGTTACCGAATTCGACAGAATATTCCCGGATAAGCAGAGCGCTATCGCCTTCGCCGAAGATCCGAATGGGGATGGCCGCGTAAGAGGACACCATCTCTATCCGCCTCCAACGCTCGATCTGCTGATTATGGACCCTTATTTCTGGACTAATGATCTTCCCTGCAATGCGGCTGAAATCAGGAATTATCTGTACGAAAACAATCAAAACTCGAATCTGAATTGGGCTTTCCAATTCGGCAAACCCGTCATGTTGGCAGGAGACGCAATGTTGCGACGGGATGAAACGCCCCGCAAGTGTTACGTCGAAGAAACCTACCGCTTGGCCAGAGAAGACAAGCGAATCACTGGGTTGGTGTGGTTTATCTACGATGCAAGCTTTAATCAACAGGATGGCTTATTGCGAGGAGCCAGCAACGATCCACAATTCATAGATTTCATCAGAAACCTGACGGCTCCTTAGCTGGCGGTTTGGACTGCCAGCGCACAAGAGCACGCAAAAGAGTTGGTCGCAAACCGCCAAAAAACCGGGCGACGGGCGATCATCGATCATTGTGGAGAAACGACAAAGCCCCGCCGGGCGGGGCTTTGGAGAAGCGGGTAGCGATGCGAAAAGGGGAAGCTTAGATCAAGCGACCTGATCCAGTGCCGGTTGCAAGGCGGCGGCTAGAGCGGCTTCTTCGGCCAGCCGAGCCAATTCGGCTTTGACTCTCGCCTGCACCATCTGGTTGATCAGATCCTTCACCAGCATCAACACCGCCGCGATCGCCAGCAGGGTGCCGGCTACACCGAAGGACATGACGAAGTTACCGGTCGCGGCTTTCATCATTTCGGAAGCGCGACCCAGCACGAAGCCGCCCATGCCCCAAGCCGTCATCAGCAGGCCGTAGTTGACGCCGAAATTCTTCAGACCCCAATTGTCCTTGGTGATCGCAGGGAACAAAGCCAGGTTGGTGCCGTAGTTGAAGCCGATGCCGGTGGCGATCAAGACGACCAGCAGGGCGCTGGAAGGCTGGGCACTGACGACCGGGATGGCGATGAACATCAACACCGCTTGGAACATCAGCATCAGCGACAACGTTAGGGTACGGCCGATGCGGTCCGACAGGATACCGGCAACGATGCGGCCCGCCGCGTTGCCCACCGCCAGGATCGCAACCGCCAGAAAGGCCAATTCGCCCATGCTCTGCTTGGCCATGCCGGCGATGCTGCCGATGACCATCAAGCCGGCGCCAGCGCCGATGAAAAATACCGTCCAGAGCAGATAGAAGGCGCCGGATTTCAGCATGTTGGAGGGCGCAACATCCTTGATTTGAGCCGCGGGAGCGGTCTTGGCCGCCTGCGCCTTGGCGGCGTTACCACCGAACAAATAGCCAGCTGGAGGATTGGCCAATAATTGGGAGAACAGGCTGACCACGAGGGCGAATGCTACCGCGAAGAACAGCATGGTCCATTGCAAGCCGCCCGTCTTCATCAAATAGGTGGCCAGCGGCGCGATATACACAGGGGCTAAGCCGAACCCCGATACCACGATGCCCGCAACCAGACCGGTTTTGGCCGGCGGGAACCATTTCAGGGCCGGCGGCGTGGCGGAAGAATAGCCAAAACCCAGTCCCGTTCCGACCAGTACGCCAAATCCCAACACCCACATCCAGTAGCTGGTGGTCATCGACAGCAGGAAGAAACCGGCTCCAACCAGCAGGCCGCCGATCATAGCGGTGAAGCGTGGCCCGATGCGATCCTGGCACTTACCGGCTGGGATCATCGAAAAAGCGAACATCAAACAGCACAGCGCGTAGGGATCATTGATCGAAGCCAAATCCCATTGGAAACTGCCGACACCTCCTTGTTTGATCGAGTCGCTGATCGCACCCTTGAAAATACTCCAGGTATATAAAACGCCTAGCGCCAGGTTGATGCCGGTTCCGGCCAGCACGACCGACCAGCCTTTGCTCTTGAGAGATAACGACATGGGTAACTCTCCTTATGGTGTTGTAGTTGTTTCGACTTCGATGGTTAGATTAGGGGTACGATGGTGGCTATTGCCGCTTGTTTTTTTCGAAGCTGATGCCGGAGTACCGGGGCCCGTTTTACCGAACAGCATGTCCATCGCTCGGGCGAGGCGTACCGTCTCTTCCTGGATGATCTGAAGAAAACGGCGCTGGGCGTCTTGGTCATCGACGGGATGGTTGAGCAGTATCTCGGCGAACGAGCGAATACTGGTCAGCGGCGTCCGCATTTCATGGTTCAAGATCGTGATGACCTGGGGGTCGAATTGCAGCGGAAACAGCAATCCACCACTGGACATACGAGCTTGGCGGCCGTTTGCAGCGAGAGGGTTGGCCGGCTCGCCTCCGCTTTCGCGGAGGCGGCGGTCGCTCAATTCCTGATAGTTGGCGCAGTCCTCGTAGCGGGAGGTACAGTGCCGGACAATCACTTCCACATGATAGGGCGAAATATAGCCAGCTCCTACATCGCAGTGATCGATGCTCTGCCCATAAAAAGGGCAAACCTGCTGGCAATTCATCTTCGCCCCGCTCCTTGTTGATTGGCTTGCGCCATACCTAGAGCAAGCTGTGTGCCAGCGTTTTTTGCGCAGGGTAAGATATAAAATAATATTGAATATCAATAAATTAGCTTGTGATATGGCATAGAGTTGGCAAAGGTTGGCTCGCGGTCGCGCGAAAGAAAAATCCATCGTTGGCCTGCATCCAGGATTGGGTGCGGTGCGGTCATCATTCGGTAATCAATATTTTCAATAAGTTGAGATTGATACGACGGCCGTAGAGGAATTTTCGCGATCTTGCGGCAGGATTCGCAGAAATGCCAAAAACCTTCTACGTCAATCGGCTATCGGGAGCGTTAGGCCAGGTTCACGGTATCGGGTCTTGCAAAAACCGGCCGGTTGGCGGTGCAGGCGGGTTCGCCGCTGCTGGCGCTCATCGCCAGCGAATCGGTCGCAGGGGAGGGATGTAAGCCTTGCTGCCAGCGAGGGAGCCGGGCCTTAACGCAACCCGTACTTCTTGATCTTGCGGTAAACGGTGGCGACGTTCATGCCCGACTGGTGAGCGACTTCCTCGATGTTGCCGCCGCTGACCTGAAGCAACCGGCTCAGATAATCGCTTTCGAAGCGCGACAGCGCCAAAGCGTAATCGAATTCGCCGCCTTCGGGATCGGACACCGCGCTTTTTTCTGGAATATCGATCAGTTGGGCGACGACGTCGAACCCGATATAGTCGCTGCTATCGATGGCCATGGCGGCTTGAACCACGTTGCTGAGCTGGCGGATGTTGCCAGGCCAACCATATCCCACCATCGCTTCCATCGCCTCGCGGCTAAAACCCTTGACGTGAGTGCCGAACCGCTTGTTCTGTTCCTTGACGAAGTGGGCCACGAGCAAGGGCACGTCGGAACGGCGTTCCCGCAGCGGCGGGAGACGCAAATGGACCACGTTGAGGCGATAGTAAAGGTCTTCGCGGAAGGAACCGTTTTGCACGGCCGTTTGCAAGTCGAGATTGGTGGCGGACAGGACCCGCACGTCCACCTTGATCGGCGTGGTATCTCCCACGCGATAAAATTCCTGCTCCTGCAAGAATCGCAACAGGGTTTTCTGGACGTTCAGGGGTAGCGTGCCCACCTCGTCGAGAAACAGGGTGCCGCCGTCGGCGGTTTCGATCAGCCCCTTGTGATCGCGATCCGCGCCGGTGAAAGCGCCCTTGCGATGGCCGAACAATTCGCTCTCCAGCAATGCTTCCGGTATGGCCCCGCAATTGATGGCGACGAATTTGCCTTCCTTGCGTTTGGAATAATGGCGTATCGCGCGAGCCACCAGTTCCTTGCCGGTGCCGGATTCCCCGCTGATTAGCACCGGGATATCGCGGATCGCCACTTTGCGCGCCGTTTCGAGAATGCCGAGAAGGTGGGAAGAATTGCCGACGATGGAGCCTTGCCAAGCCGCCAGCTCCTCCTTGAGTTCGCGGTTTTCCTTGATCAGCTCAGTTTGGCGCAGCGCGTTGCGAATTCGCGACAGCAACTCTTCCGGCTCGAACGGCTTGGTCAGCATGTCGTAGGCGCCGTTGCGCAGGGCTTGAATCGACAGATCGACCGTGGCGTGGGCCGTGATCATGATCACCGGCACGGCGGTATCTCGCTGCTTGATCTTTTGCAGCACGTCGAGCCCATTGATCACCGGCATCTTGATATCGGTGATCACCAGATCGTATTTGCCCGGCGCGAACCCCGCCATCGCTTCCACCGAACGGGTGTAGGCCGAAACAGCATAATCCCGGTCCGTCAGGATGGCCTCCACCATTCGGCAAACGGCCTCGTCGTCGTCCACCAGCAAAATGCGCTTGCGATCGACCGGCATCACGCGGACTCCCGTTCGACCGGCAGGCTCACCGTCACCGTGGTACCTCGACCGATTGCGCTGGCAACCTCGATTTTGCCGCCGTGTTGTTCCACGATGGTTTTGGTGATCGCCAGCCCCAGACCTGTACCGCGCGACTTGGTGGTGAAAAACGGCTCGAAAATTTTTGCCAGATTTTCCGGTGCAATACCGGAACCCGAATCCTGGAAAGTTATTTTCACCCAACCCTTCTCGCCCGTCGCGGTCCCCACGGTTAGGTGGCCGCCTTCGGGCATGGCGGCACCGGCGTTGAGCATCAAGTTCATGGCGACTTGACGGATCTGATCGCCGTCCACCCAAAGTCGGGGCAATTGGGGCTCGAAAGCGGTATCGATGCCGACCGCGTCCATGTCGGTATGGTGGGCGGCAAAATCGATGATTTGCTCCAGCAGCGCGTTGAGATCGGTTTCCTCCAGCGTTGGCTTGGGCACTCGGGCGTAACTGAGCAGATCCTGCACGATCGTTTTGCAGCGCTTGCTTTCGCGCTTGATTTCCTGAATGAATTTGAAAGCGGGGTCGCCGGGGTCCATCTTGTTTTCCAAATGCGCGGCATAACCCAGAATGACGCCCAGAGGGTTATTGATTTCGTGCGCCACCCCAGAAGATAGAATTCCCAGAGAGGCCATCTTGTTTTGCTGGGCGAGGACGGTTTCCAATTCCTTGTTCTTGCGCAACACGCCGGTCATTTCGTTGAAATCCGCCGCCAGTTCGCCCAATTCGTCGCTGGATGTAACGGCGAGTTGGGTATCCAGCCGGCCCCGTTTGACTTCCCGCACCCCTTCGATCAGGCGCCGGATCGGGTCGGTCAGGAATTTCGAGGCAAAAAACACCAGAACCATCGCGAGTGCGCCGATCACGAACGTCAACGCGCCCATGCTGGATAGAATGTGTCTCTCGATCTGATTGGCCGGTCCGTAAAATTCATCCTCGTTCGAGCCGACGGCCACGATCCAATCCCAAGGTGCGAAATACTGGTAGCGCACGATCTTCATGCGAGGGGCCGAGTCGGCTTTATTTTGCCAAAGGTAACGAATCCAACCGTTTTTGTGCTCGATCATTTCGCGAATGAAGTAGCGGCCATCCTGATCTTTCTCGTCGTAGATGCGCTCTCCTTCTCGAAACGGATGGATGGTCAGTTCTCCGCGCGTGGTCATGGCATAAATGTAGCCAGTCGCGCCCACCGGCTTGTCCAGGATGTTTTTCTTGAGTTCTTCGAGAGCTTTTCTTTCGAACGCCACGTCTTCGTAAGTCTCTTCGAGATACCCTCCCGCCGCAATGATCCAATCCCAAGGTCGAAAATACATATACGCTACGACCTTGTTGCGAGAGCGGGTTTCGCCCAGCATCGGGTTGCGCCAAGGATAGACGATGTACAGCACTTCGCCGGGCTTGGCCGCGATAGCGCGTTCGCACATCTCTTGAATGAAGTGACGACCCTGCTCGTCTTGGGCATCGTAAATATTTTGACCCTCTTGGGCGATGTGAATGGTGAGGTCGCCCTTCGAAGTCATGGCATAAAGGTAGCCTGTATCGCCTACTATAATATTTTTAAAAGCTTTTTTTGCCTCTGCTTGGGCTATTTCCAGGGTGTGTTGGCCGTTCTCTTTTTGCTCGTTCTGAACCACGGCCAGGTTGTAGGCGAACTGCGCCAAGGTGGCTAAATCTTTGTAGACGATCCGGCGTTTGTCTTCTTTGTATACCTCGAACTGCCGATGGTGAGCGCTCAACAAATCCAGAGTAAACTGGGCCATATGCTCCAGGTCGGCCTGGGTAGCCCGGGTAATTCCCAGATAGGCTTGCTGCTTGGATACGTAACCGACGATGACGCCCACACCGAGAATGGGCAACAGCACGAGCGGCAACACCACCGCCAGCAACTTTCCACGAATTTTCAAGTCGCGCACGAAACGCAGCATGATCGCGTCACACGATGGGCCATGGTTTTTGTAGTATATATAGGTCTTCCGGGCGAGCCGTGGCGGATCCCGCGACGGCAATCGAACCGCCGCCCCTAGAAGGGGCCGGCGGCTGCGATCCGCCGGCGCGAGGAGAAACCGCCGTGTCAACCGGTACGACGAAAATTCTTCTGGTCAGTATAGACCGTTAATTCTCGTGGCGATTTTTATCTGCAACCCGTTTCGGTCGCACAGCGGGCTACGCGTTTGCGCGGCGAGGTTCTCTTCCGATAGCTCGCGAGCAACTTTCGGCGGGTGTCCCGTTTCCCGGCCGGGGAAGCGGCGGAAAAAAGCGATCTGCGGGTGGATCCAGAGGATGCTCGGAGAAACGTTTCGTTCGATTCCCGGGTTTTTGGAGATGAGCTCGGGAACGGGTCTGCCGCAGGTGGAGGTAGCGTCGGATTGCCGCGACACCACCACCGCGCATCCGGCTCAAGCTTTTTCGGTGTCGGACGGTTGCCCCACCGTTTCCCCATTTCGGTAAGAGACCTTATGTTTGTTTTGGTGGCTGGCTGCATATTAGGCTTTGTTAGTGCATTTGCCCTGGGTTTGCACTTATCCAAATCCACGTCGGGTTTGTTCGTTCTCGATCACCCCAACGCCCGCTCCCTGCATGGGCGATCCGTTCCTCGCACGGGCGGCGTATCGCTGCTGGCGGGAATCTTCGTCGGTATTGCCCCGAGCGTGGCAGAAGCCGCTCACGCATCTTTGCGCACCGCGGTTGCTCCATTGGCGGGCTTGCTGCTGCTGGCGCTCGTTTCGTTCCAGGACGATCGCGCGGGCGTTGCGGCCATGTGGCGAATCCTAACCCATCTGTTGGCCGCCGCCGGCCTGCTGGCGGCCGGGTTGACGCTCGGCCGCTTGGAGTTTCCTGGCTTCGCCGCGCTTTTTTCCGGATGGTCCGCCACCTTCTTCACTTTGTTGTTCGCCGTCTGGATGATCAACCTTTATAACTTCATGGACGGCATGGATGGTTTCGCCGGAGGCATGGCGGTGATCGGTTTTACGGCGCTGGCGTGGTTGGGGCGGGCCGATGCTGCCTTTGTCGTCATCTGCCTGATCGTGGCAGCGGCCAGCGCTGGCTTCTTGGTCCACAATTTCCCGCCGGCAAAAATTTTTTTGGGCGATATTGGCTCGACGACTCTCGGTTTTCTAGCGGCGGCGTGCATCCTGTGGGGTACCGAGGCCAGCCTGTTTCCGTTCTGGGTGGCAATTCTCGTATTCTCGCCGTTCATCGTCGATGCCACGGCGACCTTGTTGCGCCGTCTGTTGCGCGGCGAGAAGGTCTGGGAGGCACATCGAACGCATTACTATCAGCGCTTGGTGCTGCTCGGCTGGGGACACCGCCGAACGGTGCTGGCGGAATACGCCCTGATGCTGGCCTGCGCCGGATCGGCGGCGTTGGCAGTCCATCTGTCGTCGATCGGTCAAGCGGGTTTGATGATTGGCTGGATCCTGGTTTATGGCCTGTCGATGCTTGGGGTGGGGTGGCTGGAGCGGCGACATGCTACAGTATCCGTCCCGTGATGCTCGAACAATTCCTGAATTTGCCTCCCGTCGTTCGCCGGACGCTGCTGATCGCCGGCGATGCGCTCGCCGTGCTGGTCGCGATCTGGGCCTCGTTTGCGCTCCGCCTCGGCGATTGGTGGCCGGATATGCTGCAAGACGTGGTTTGGCTGTTTCCGCTAGCCGTCGCCGTGCTGGTCCCCACCTTCGCTGCGGTCGGTTTGTATCGCCCGATCCTGCGCTACGCTGACGAAAGCTTGCTTTACACCATCGTGCTGGGCGCGAGCGCCGGTATCCTGCTGATGATGGCGGTTTGGGTATTCCTACGCGAAGGATTGGTGCCGCGCTCGTCTTGGCTGATCTGCTGGTTGGTTCTCATGGCGTTGGTGGGTGGCGGCCGGTTGGTGCTCCGTCGCTATCTGCGCCGGCGGTTTCGATCGAGTGCCTTCCGGACACCGGTCATCATCTACGGCGCGGGCGAGGCCGGTGCCCAATTGGTCAACGCCCTGCGCTATAGCACCGAGTTTGAACCGGCCGTCTTCGTGGACGATAACCCCCGACTGTGGGGCAGCGTGGTGCTTGGCCTCAAAGTGCGAGCGCCATTCAAACTGTCGCGGCTGATCGCCCGCCACGAAGCCGGGCTGATTTTGCTGGCATTACCCTCGACTTCCCACCGCCGGCGCCGGGAAATTCTGGAAGCGCTGGCCGGTTTGCCGGTGCGGGTGATGGCTTTGCCTACCTTGGCGGAGCTGACCAGTGGCGCCCGGCGCATCGACGAATTTCGCGAGATCGACGTCGAGGACATTCTCGGTCGCGATTCGGTCCAGCCGAACGAGGTTTTGCTGCGGGCGCGGGTCAGAGATAAAACGGTCATGGTCACCGGCGCCGGCGGTTCGATCGGCGCCGAACTGTGTCGGCAAATCCTGACCTTGCGACCGCGTCGGCTGGTGTTGTTCGAGCGATCCGAATACGCCTTGTACAGCATCGAGCAAGAGTTGGGCGCGATGCTGGACAACATGGAGAACCCCGTGCCCTCCGGCGCTGCGTCCGCGAGGGTGAAAAGGAGCGTCGAGTTGGTTCCGCTCCTGGGTTCGGTGACCCATCGCCAGCGATTGCAGGTGGCGATGGAAGGTTTCGGAGTACAGACCGTTTATCACGCGGCCGCCTACAAGCATGTGCCGATCGTCGAGCATAATCCTATCGAGGGCGTGCAGAATAACGTGTTCGGCACGTTGTGCGCCGCCGAGGTCGCCATCGCCGCCAGCGTCGAAACGTTTGTGTTGGTTTCCAGCGACAAGGCGGTGCGGCCCACCAACGTGATGGGTGCCACCAAGCGGCTAGCGGAACTGGTTCTGCAAGGTCTAGCGGGACAAGGCGGCGCCACTCGATTGTGCATGGTGCGCTTCGGTAACGTGCTGGATTCCTCCGGCTCGGTGGTGCCGCTATTCCGCGAGCAGATTCGCAAAGGCGGGCCCGTGACGGTGACTCATCCCGACGTGGAACGCTACTTCATGACCATTCCCGAGGCGGCGCAACTGGTGATCCAGGCCAGCGCCATGGCCCAGGGTGGCGACCTGTTCCTGCTCGATATGGGGGAAGCGGTGCGGATCGGCGATTTGGCACGGCGAATGATCCGCTTGTCGGGTTTGGAAGTGCGGGACGAAGAGCATCCCGACGGCGACATCGAGATCCGGTTCACCGGTCTGCGCAGCGGGGAAAAATTGCGCGAGGAATTGTTGATCGGAGCGGACGATTTGCCGACCGAACACCCGATGATCCGCCGCGCCCGCGAGGGTTGCCCACCGTGGCCGGTCATCCGCAGCTACTTGGACCGGCTGGATGCTGCGGCGCAGAATTTCGACTATCCGGGAGTGCGGGCGCTCTTGCGGGAGGCGGTAGCGGAATATCGACCGGAGAACGGGATCGAAGATTGGGTGTGGCGGGCGATGGCGCAGGAGAATGCCGAAGAGTCGGCCGGCTAGCCGGCGTCCTCCGTCGATTCCGGTTCCGGGCCCGGCCAGATGACGGCCGTCTTGACCCGGTTGCCGGCGGTCTCGACGATCTCGGTCGGGTGGCCGGCCAAGGTGAGCCGGACTCCAGGCTCCGGGATGGCTTCCAAATGCTCCACGATCAGTCCGTTGAGCGTGCGCGGCCCGTCGGTGGGCAATTTCCAGTCCAGCGCCCGGTTCAGGTTGCGAATGGCGGTACGGCCGTCTACTACGTAACCACCGTCGGCGCGCGGGACCAAATTGCGTTTGCCGAGCGTGGCGGGATCGGTGGTGAATTCGCCCACGATCTCTTCGAGGATGTCTTCCAGCGTGACCAGACCCAACACGTCGCCGTACTCGTCCACCACTAACCCGAGCCGCCGCCGCAACTGCTGAAAGTTCAGCAGTTGCCGGGTTAGCGAAGTGCCTTCCGGGATGAAATAAGGCTCCCGGATCAGGCCCTCCAGATCCGCGCGAGCGAAGTCCGGTTTCTGAGTCATCAAGTTGAGCACCTTGCGCAGGTGCAGGAAGCCGACCACTCGATCGATCGTGTCGCGATAGACCACCAGGCGCGTGTATGGGCTCCGGTTGAGCCGGGCGACGATCTGATCCCACTCGTCCTCCAGATCGATGCCTTCCAGTTCGTTGCGAGGCACCATGATGTCGTCGACGGTGATCGCTTCCAGTTCCAGAATGCCGAGCAGCATCGTCTGGTGGCGTTTGGGAATCATCACGCCCGCTTCGAGCACCACCGTGCGCAATTCTTCGGCGCTGAGCGAATGCTGGTTAGGGGTCTGGATGGTGACTCTGAACAACCGCAGCAGGTTGTTGACGATCACGTTGGTAAGCCAGACCAGCGGATAAAACGACTTGAGCAGCGGCGCCAGCACCGCGGAGGCGGCATAGGCGATGCGCTCCGGATACAGGGCAGCCAGCGTTTTGGGCGCGACTTCTCCGAACACCAGCACGACGATGGTCATGGCCACGGTGGAGGCCAGGATGCCGGTCTCGCCCAGGAAATGGATGGCGATGACCGTGGATAGAGAGGAAGCCAAAATGTTGACGAAATTGTTGCCAAGCAAAATGATTCCGATCAGGCGATCCGGCCGTTCCAGCAGCTTGCTGGTGCGTTGCGCGGCTTTGTCGCCGGATTTGGCGCGATGGCGCAAACGGTAGCGGTTGAGGGTCATGAGCCCGGTTTCGGAGCTGGAGAAGAACGCGGAGCAGCCAATCAACAAAGCGAGGGCGACGCACAGCGCGCCTATGGGGATATCTTCCAAGTCGCAAAAACCTCGGTGCGGTAAGTCGGCAGTTTTTTTACGGGTTCTCGGTAAGGGCTGTCAAGACTCGCCCGGGCTCGACGGTGGATGAACCGGCGGTGCCGGACGCGTTCAATAGCGCCGCAGAACTAACTCCAGAACCAGTTTGCTACCGAAATAGGCTAGCACCAAAAAAGCGAAGCCGCTCAGGGTCCAACGAATAGCGGTGCGGCCGCGCCAGCCAAACCGCCAACGACCCCACAGCAACACGCCGAACACGCACCACGCGACGAAGGACAGCACCGCCTTATGAGCCAAATGCTGGGCGAACAAGTCTTCGAGAAAGAAAAACCCGCTAACCAAGGCGATACTCAGCAGGACGAAGCCAGTGCCGATCATCTGGAACAACAAGGTTTCCATCGCGGTCAGCGGCGGGATGCCGCGCAGGAAGCCGCCCGGATGACGATGGCGCAATCGGCGATCCTGAATCGCCAGCAGCGCCGCCTGGACCGCCGCCAGCGTCAACAGCGAGTAGGCGAGGATAGCGATCAAGATATGCAATTCCAACGGCCACTGGCCAGGATCGGCGACGATGCGCTCGGCGGGAAACAGCAAGCCAAGGATTAAGGTCAGGGCGCCGAACGGCAACACGACGATGCCGAGGTTTTCGACCGGCCGGATCATCGCCACCGCCAACAGCACCGCATCGATCAGCCAACCGGTGAAGGACAGCGCGTTGAAGAAGCCAAGATTCAAGCCGGCGGGTTGGAATACGGTCTGAGAGAGAACGATCGCGTGCAGCACCACGGCGCTCCAACCCAACGCCAGCGCACCGTTTTTCGACCCGATCACATCGCCGCTAGCGCGCGCCAGCCGCAACGCCAGCCAACCCCCGGCTAGAAGATAGAGCAAGGCAGCCAAGCTGCCGATGACCGCGTTCATGATGTGTTCCGCGACGTGGGCATTTCCCGAGAGCACGATGATGGCATGGAACGAAGATGGCTTGAAGCGCGATGCCGTTCGTCGTTTTCACCATTTTCGCTCTCTCGGCCGATTCACCCTATAATCCAACTTATTCCGACAGTATCCAAGGTTGATCGGACATGTTCGAAAATCTCAGCGAACGTCTGTTGCGCACCGTCAAGAACCTGCGCGGCCA
>DEHU01000153.1 GCA_002352125.1 Competibacteraceae bacterium UBA2792
AAATCCAGAAACCCTTGCGCCGCCGGTTTAGCGCCTTGCACCAGCGCGGCCGGATAAAGCACCGGCGAGTGGGTATCGGCGGGAAAGACGCCGAGCACTTCGATTTTGCCGGACAATTTGGCGTCGGTTTCGTAGACGATGCCGACCGCGCATTCACCCCGTTCCACGAAGGCCAGCGCTGAGCGCACGTCCGGCGCGGCCGCCAGGCGCGGCTCCAGCGCCGTCCACCAACCCAACGCGGTCAACGCCTGTTGGCTGTACCGACCGATGGGGACATCGGGATTGCAAGAGCACCAGCGACCCTGAAATGCGCCGGGCAGATCGAAGCCTTTTTCCAGTTTGACCGGAAAAACCTTGCCCTTGGGCGCGACCAGCACCAGCCGGTTGCCGAACAGGTTGCGACGGCTGGTTTTGACGATCTTGCCCTTGTCGTCGAGATAATCCATCCATTTTAAATCGGCGGAAACGAACACGTCAGCCGGCGCGCCCTGTTCGATTTGTTTGGCCAGGGCGGAAGCGGCGGCGAAGGACGTGACTACTTTGACACCCTTCTCCTTTTCGTACAGCGCGGCGAGATCTTGAATCGCGTTGGTAGTGCTGGCGGCGGCGAACACAGTGATTTGCTCCGCCGCTCGAACGGGAAGGGCTGAGCCAGCCGCCAGCCAAAGCAGACCGATGCCCAACCATCGGGACAAGGTTCCACGAAACATCGAAATCCCCTTTTGGTCAGCCGCGACTACAACGCCACACCCAGGATAATACTGGATGACTTAATGACCGCTACTGCCGGATCGCCTTCCTTGAGTCCCAATCCGTCGATGCTGGCGTTGGTGATGGTAGCGGTGACGGTTTTGCCGCCCGTTAACTGGAGGGTGACTTCGCCGTTGACCGCGCCTTTCTTGCAATCCGAAACCGTGCCGCGCAACTGGTTGCGGGCGCTGAGTTTCAGCTTGGGGTCCCCGGCCACGATGATCACCGAGGACGCTTTCACCAAGGCGTACACCTCGCTACCTTCCTGCAGCCCCAGGTTTTCGACGCTGCCGCGGGTGATCAGGGCGGTAAGGTGGTCATCGCCGCCGATGTCCACCTCGACCTCGGCGTTGATCGGGCCGGCGTTCAAGCCGGTTACCCGGCCCAGGAATTGGTTTCTCGCGCTGGTTTGCATCATCAATCTCCGCATGAAGTTCGCTAGCTCGTCCACGTCATGGACTTTTTCATTCAACCGGCCGATGAATCGCCGGTACTCGTTTTCTACGATGTCGTACAGCTGAATTTGCCGTAGCCCGTAATCCGTGATCCGGCTGCCACCGCCGTGTTTGCCGCCGGTGGCGCTGACGACCAGCGGTTGTTCAGCCATGTTGTTCATGGCGTTCACGGCGTCCCAAGCCGCCTTGTAGCTCAGCCTGACCGACCGGGCGGCTTGCGTGATGGAACCGGTGGCCGCGATCTGGCGCAGCAGCGCGATCTGTCGCTGGCCCAACAAGGGTTGTTCCCGCGTTGCATCCAGCGGTATGAGCCCTGGCAGCTCACCAGCCTCGTTTCGATTTCGCATCAGAGTCATTTCGTTCAAACCAGTCGTTATATATTTTAGTATATAACGGTGATCGCAGCCCAAGTCCTCGAAAATATTGAAAAAAGACCTTCCTCCTAACTGTTCTTTCCTCTCGCCCCTTCTCCCGAGAGAAGGGAATCAAGAGCGAGAGGATGATTTGGCATGAAATCCAAAATCGTTCACGCTGCCAGCGGCAACGCTTCGTGAGTAAAGCACGCCTTGGGACAAACCCGCGAGCAGGCTTCGCAACCGATGCAATCCAGGGGATTGGAGAGCGTCATGAAGGAATTGTCGCTGTCGTCATCGTCGTCATCGTCGTCATCGTCCAAATCGACATCGTCGATCGCCCGTTGCACGATGGTCAGCACATCGCGCGGGCAGACCTTGAAGCAGCGGCCGCAACCAATGCACTTTTCTTCGTTCAGGGCGGTCACAAACTGGGGTGTCCAGGACGTGCCGCCACGAGTGATGCCAGTGATAATCGGTTCAGCTCCCATAATTGTTTTACCTCGCTCGTTGAATGGCCCCCGGTACCGGACGCGAAACCGGACCAGGAATCGCAAAAAACCGTTGTCTATTCTTTATTCCCGCCAACCTTCCGCTTCCATCGCGGCGAAACGTGCCTCGGCGCTTTCGGTCTGCTGCTGGCGAGCGATGGCACGGTTGAGCCAGACTGGCGCTTGATTGCCGCGCAGGGCCGCTTGAAGCTCGGCGAGCAGGGGAGCGATAGCCGTGCCCGCCTCCACCCGCATCGGTTGCACGCCGGCAGCCAGCAATTGCTGGATGGCGGAACCGCCGACCGCCTGGCAGTAAACCACCGTGCAGCCTTGCAACAGCGCCAGCTTGGCGGCCAATTTGTCTTCGTGGCCATCTTGATCGAGGTCGCCGAACTGGGCGAACTCCACCACGGTGGCCTGACCGGGCGTGATGGCGTAGATGAGGATCGCGGTAGCGGTGCCAAAATGCTGGTCGATCCTGTGGCGGTCGCTGGTAGCGAAGGCTGCCTTGATGCTAGGAGTCATATCCTGTTCCGCGCCCTTAATGCCACCGGCCAGAATTCGCAAATGCCTGCGGAGTGCCATGATTCGCCTCCTGCCGTGAGTCAGCTTTGCGGGAATAGATGGAGTGATAGGGAGCAACGCCGTGCTCGGCCTGTTCGAGCAGCGCGTTCGCCAGATCGAACAGCAGTTGCCGGCTACCGCCGTAACCGATCCAGGTACACTGGTAACCGCCGATGCGGTCGTATTGCGGGATGCCGGCGCGCAGCAGCGGGATGCCGAGGCGTTCGGCGGTTTCGGCGGCGTGAGAATTGCCGACGACCAGCTCCGCGCCGTGCGCGCGAGCCAAATCCTCCAGATCCTCCAGATCGCCGATGCGTACCTGAGACAAGGGGGTTCGGGTCAGCACCAAGGCACGGCTGGAGGCTACCGCCGCCACGATTTCCGCGCCGGTCTCGGCCAGCAATTCGCTGAAGGCATGTAGCAGGTCGGGATCGGCACCGACGGCGATCCGGGCTTGGCCGAGCAAGAAATGGGTGTCGAGCAAGGCATCCTGCAATTGCGCGCGTTGCCGTTCCAGCCGGGCCGGCACCGTGCGACCGGCGATGCCGGCCAGCGTCATGACTAGCCGGTCGTTAGCGTCCAGTCCCAGCAAGTGATCGAAGCGATGCACCGGCACGCCCGTCCGGCTTTCCAACAACTCGGCGGCAGGATAGAGCGAAGGGCCGATGACCAACGTAGCGGCGGCATCGCCCAAGGTTGCGAAGGCGGACAACGGCGTGCCGCCGATGGTGATCGGCGAAAAATCCTCGGCATCGAGATGGCCGTCTAGCGAATCCGATAGATCGGGAATCAATACCGGATGCAGTCCGAATCGCTCGATCAGTTCGCGCAAGGCTTCCAAGTCGCCGGGCGTCAGCAGCGAGCCACACAACACGTTGACTTGGTGGGCGCGGCGGCTCGGACAAGTGCCTGCGTCGTCGGCCGATGGTACCCACTCGGCGATCATCGCTTCGACCGCCGCCGCAAAGCCGCTTTCCAGACAACCGCTGAAATCGGGCGTGTTGACCGGGACGATCCGCACGTTTTGAAATTCGGGATGCCGGGCGCGAAAGACTTTGAGCACGCGGTGAATGTCGGTCCCTTGCGTTTCCGACAGGCCGGTGGTCAGCAAACCGATGGCGGCCGGCCGGTTTTTCTCGGCGATGGTTTTCAACGCCGCGATCAGGTTATCGTCCGCGCCCATGATGCTGCTGACCTGATCCATCGCGGTGCTTTGCAGCGGAATCGGTTCCCGAAAGTGCCGGACCAGGAACACCTTGGCGAAAGCGGTGCAGCCTTGAGCGCCGTGCAGCAAGGGCATAGCGCGATTGAGACCGAGCACGGCCAAGCTGGCGCCAAGCGGCTGGCTGGTCTTGAGCGGACTGACCGCTAGCGGTTTGATGCGACCGAGGATTTCAGCCATGGCGCACCTCCAGTCGACCCTCACCCTCAATCCCTCTCCCGTTGGCGGGCGAGGGGAGCGGATGCGCGATCTCGCTATCGCCCCCAACCCCTCTGCCGTTGCTGGGCGAGGGGAGCGCATGCCAAGGCGCTGGCCGCCGCACTGCCTCCCAGACCGGATTTTCCAGGGCGCGGGTCAATTGTCGCGCCAGCGTCAACATGCCCTGATAGCCGGCGTAACCGTGCTCGCGTTCCTGATTCACGTCCAGGAACGGCAGCCGTGCCTTGAGGGCGGTGTATTGATTGCGGCCTCCGGCGATCAGAATATCGGCCTGATACTCGCGGGCCAGATTCAACAATTGCCGGGCGTTGCCGTCTTCGATCATCTTGGCGTCCTCGCCCATCAGCGCCTTGATCCGTGCCTTGTCTTCCTCGGTCGATTTCTTGGTGCCGGTCGCCACGACGTGCATGCCCAAGTCTTGCAAAGCGGCGACGATGGACCAGGACTTGACCCCACCGGTGTAAAGCAATACGCGTTTACCGCGCAACCGCTCGCGCCAGGGCGCCAGCTCCATCGCCAGCCGAGCCTCCTCGCGAGCGATCAGCGCCTCGGTGCGCGCGCTGAGTTCGGCGTCGTCCAGCAGGCGGGCGAAATCGCGCAAGGCGCTAGAAACATCGCCGATGCCGTAAAAACTGCCTTCGAACCAGGGAATGCCGTAGGACTCCTGCAATTTGCGGGCGACGTTCAGCATGGCGCGGGAACAGACCACCATCGTCGCTTCGGCGCGGTGCATGGTCTGCACCTCTCGAAAGCGGGCATCGCCGGACAGCGCGCACAGCACGCGCAACCCCAGTTCGTCGAACAACGGCAAGGTATGCCACAGCTCGCCGGCGATGTTGTATTCACCGATCAGGTTGATATCGTGGACGCGCAAGCTGGGGCGGGCGGGATCGACCGGAGCCGGTTCCGGCTCGGATCCACCGACTACATACTTGATCATCGCCTCGCCAGCCAGCCGGTTGCCGAGGTTTTTGTTGCCGTAGAAACCGGCGGCGTCCACCGGGATCACCGGCACGTTCCAGCGTTGCGTCGCCGCTTTGCACACGGCTTCCAGATCGTCGCCGATCAGAGCGGTGACACAGGTGCTGTAAACGAACACCGCTGCTGGGGAATAGCGGTCGATGGCCTGTTTCACGGCGTGAAACAGGCGCTTCTCGCCGCGTCCCATGATGACATCTTGCTCGCTCAGGTCGGTGGTCATACCGATCTTGAACAGGGTCGGGCCGCTGGAGCGGGTGCCACGATTGTCCCAAGAGCTGCCGGCGCAACCGCTCGGGCCGTGCACGATGTGGGCGACGTCGGCGATGGGTAGCAAGGCGATCTGCGCGCCATCGAAGGTGCAGCCGCCGGCGGTGGCACCGGGTGTGGGTCGGGCGCAACCGGATTTGCTCTTCAGGTTGTGCGTGCAGGCTGGCTCGTTCAACAGTGCGGCAAGATCGCTGGATTTCATGGCCGATTCCTCAAATCTCCCTCGCTATGGCAAGGAGAACCCTACAAGTCGTCTTTATCCCGCCACCGTCTCGCCCAGCAATTCGGGCTTGACTTGTTCGAGCCATTCCTCCAAGCGTTCTTCCGTCAAATCGGCCTGATTGTCCTGATCGAGTACCAAGCCGACGAACTCGCCGTCGCGAAACGCTTTGGATTTATTGAACTCGTAACCTTCCGCCGGCCAGCTCCCGATCAGGCGCGTCCCCATTTTTTTGAGCTTCTTGTACAGAATGCCTAGCGCATCCACGAATTCGTCGGGATAGCCGACTTGATCGCCTAGTCCATATAGAGCGACCGTCTTGCCGCTTAGATCAACGCTTTCCAGAGTCGGAAGAAACTCGGTCAGGGTCTCCGGCAGTTCGCCGTCACCCAAGGTCGGAGTACCGAAGATCAGGGCATCGCAAGCGGTCAGATCGTCCGCCCTGGCGCCCTTGACGTTGAACAGCTCGACTTCGCCTTCGTCGAACTGTTTCTTGATCATCTTGGCGACTTTGCGGGTGTTGCCGGTATCGGTGGCGTAGAACAAACCTATCTTGGCCATGATGATTACCTCGTCTGAAATGGAAAGTTGTTTCGGTCAGGAATCGACACATTCGGCGGCGACGGCAAGCACCACGCCGGTCGCCACCTGGAAATCATCGGTCAGACGCAGACAATGTTGCCGACCGTCCACCAGATAAAGATTGATGCCCACACCGCGCAACACCGGCTCGGCATCGTTGATGTCGTCGTCCAGGCAGTGGGTGAAATACAGGCCGGGATACACCTGGCGCAAATGGGTCAGGGCGGCGTAGTCCACACCATGGGTTTCTGCCCAGTGGGCGATATCGCCTAGTTGGCGTGGCGTAATCACGAGTTTTCTCCCGTTTCGGCCAAGAGCGAATCGCCCGTTGACACAGTGGAAGCGTTCGGAGTGCGGCCGATGATCCGGGCTAGCCAAGGCGGTGGCTCGCCAGCCAAGACTTGTTGCAACTCGGCCAGCAGCACCGGGATATCCTCGGCTTGGGGGCGTTTGATGGGATGAATGCTGCTGTTGACCACGCGGGCGGCGGCGGGACCACCGATCGACAGCACGCAGAGCAAATCGCAATCGCCGATCAAGGCCACCCGCTCCGCGCTGTGATCCACGGTGAGGCGAACCACGGTCGGCGCTGGCCGTATCGCGATCAGCCGCGCTGCCGTCGCCGAGACCTGATAAATCAGGAAACGGGCGCAGGAACCGAAATGACCATCCAACCGCTCGCCCCGGTTCGAGGCACAGGCGACGCGAATGGAATTTGGCAGATCGCCTTCGTGGTAGGGTTGGGGATCGGGAATCGCGACGGCTGCGTCGATCCCATCCTCGCCCTTCAGGCAGGAGAGGGCTTGACGCAAAGTGGGACCGTCGATTTCGCCCAAGGCGCCGTCGGCGGCGGTCTTGAGATCCTTGACGGTAAGTCCGGCCAGCTTGTCCTCGGTCAACGGTTCGCCCACTGCCGCGAGCAGCACCCGCAACAACTGGCGCGAATCGATGTCCGGCAGGCTCCGCGCGGCCAGCCCGACCCGGAGGGCGATGCAGTCGGGAAGCGGTTGATCGGCGCTCATAGCCGCTTCACTCGCACGGTCATCGGCAACTTGGGCGGCTGATCGAACGGTTCGAGATAGAAGCGCGAACCGTCCGCCAATTCCATCTCGCCGCCCCACATACCGGGGCCGGCGTGTTCCAGCGCGACCACGGTTTCCTCGTGATCCTTTTTGGTCACGTAAAAGACCAGTTGGCCGGCTGCGTTGTTTCGCAGCATGACGTTGGGCATGGTTGGTTTTCCCGTTCCTCAAGGGCGGATGACGCTTTTCGCCAATCCGCCCTACAGGGTTTTTTTCTGGATCACCGGATCAGATCGAAGGCGTAATCGGTTTCGCCCATCTGCATGGTTTCCTCGTCAAGCCGTTCCATGACCGCATTCACCAGCTCCTTGAGAATGTGCATCGCGCCCTCGTAACCGAGCGTGGTGTCGCGGTGCAGGTGGTGGCGGTCGAACAACGGGAAGCCGAACCGGATCAGCGGTACCTCGAATTCCTTACCCTTGTGCAAGGTGTCGCGCTGGATGAATTTGCCGTAAGAATTGCCGATCAGGAAATCCGGCTTGTCGGCGAACACCAGCGAGCGCAGGTGCCAGAGATCCTTACCGAAATGGACCTCGGCGCCCTGGCCGTAGGGCGAGTCCTTGAGCAGCTTGGTGATGTCCTTAGCCCAGCGCTTGCTGCCATTGTGACAAAGGACGTGCAGCGGCTCGGCGCCCAGTTCCAGCAGGAATTGGCACATGCCGGTCACGAAGTCGGGATCGCCGAACACCGAGAACCGCTTGCCGTGCAGCCAAGAATGGGAATCGGTCATCATGTCGACCAACCGACCCCGTTCCTGGGTCAACGAATCGGGAATCGGCTTGCCGGTGAGTTCTGACACTTTCATCAGAAACTCGTCGGTACTGCTCAGGCCCATCGGGATGCCGACGAGGCTAGCGGGATGCTTCCAGGTTTCCTGTACGTACTTCTTGGTCTTGGGCAAGGTCCAAGGTTGCAGCAGAAGGGTATCGATGGCGTTGGGGGCGTCCTTGATCTCCTCGATCCGGGTGCCGCCAGCGTACATGCGGAATTCGCCGTCGGTCGGGGTATCNNGGTGTACTCGACGCCCATCTCCTTCAACATTCGCTTGATGACCCGGAAGTTGCCGAGATAGGTCTCGAAGCCAGTGATGATGTTGAGCTTGCCGTTGCTGCCGACCGTTTTGCCCTCCATCTCGTTGAGGGTGAAATAGCGCAGCACGCCTTCTTCCATGTTGTCCCAGCCGGTGGTGTGGCTACCGACGAAGCTGGGGGTATGGGCGAAGGGAATCGGAAAGTCCATCGGCACCCGGCCGTCCTTGCGTGCGTTGGTGATGAACGCATTGAGGTCGTCGCCGATCACCTCCGCCATGCAGGTGGTGGATACCGCCATCATTTCCGGCTGGTAGAGCTTCAGCGAGTTTTCCAAACCCTCGAACATGTTTTTCTGCCCGCCGAACACCGCCGCGTCCTCGGTCATCGAGTCGGAGACGGTGGCGATCGGTTCCCGAAAATGCCGGTTGAAATAAGTGCGGAAATAGGCGACGCAGCCCTGCGAGCCGTGGACGTAAGGCAGGGTTTTGTAATAACCCAACGCGCACAACACCGCGCCCAGCGGCTGACAGGCTTTCGCGGGATTGATGGTCAGAGCTTCGCGCTGGAAATTGAGCTGTTTGTACTCTTCCGTCGTGGTCCACTGAAACACTTCTTCCAGCTTTTCCTTGGGCGCTCTTTCCTCGAAAACGTTTTTGCGGGCGAAAGCCTGTTGGTATGGATCTTCATTAAACAACGGATAACCAGGTTTAATGGCGTCGGCGTCTTGCATGACTAGTTCCTCTTCCGGGTCGTTCGATCCGGGCATAACTCAGGGATGGGCACTGGGCCACGGCCGAATACGCTGGCCGGTGAGTTGGATCAGACGTTTCGCGCTAGCTAATCCAACCCACGGCAGCTCATATTCAGGCGACCGCTTGCAAGGCTTCGGCGCTGGCGCTCTTCTGCTGCCACGGCGCTTTCAGCTTGTTCCAGCAGGGGTTGTTAATGGTCATATCCATATCGCGGGCGAAGATAGCGAAGCCGTCGTAGCCGTGATAGGGGCCGGAATAATCCCAGGAGTGCATCTGCCGGAAGGGGATGCCCATCTTGTGGAACACATACTTCTCCTTGATGCCGGAGCCGATCAGATCGGGCTTCAGCCGCTCGACGAAGGATTCCAGCTC
>DEHU01000255.1:0-242 GCA_002352125.1 Competibacteraceae bacterium UBA2792
AGCTTGACCTGTTCCGGCCAGCCAGGCAGTCGGTCGAGTTCGCTCAGCAGCTCCTCGGCGTATTGCGTGATCGCCATGTAATACATGGGAATCTCGCGCTTTTCCACCACCGCGCCGGTTCGCCAGCCACGCCCGTCGATCACCTGCTCGTTGGCGAGCACGGTTTGATCCACCGGATCCCAGTTCACCACGCCGGTTTTCAAATAGACGATGCCTTTTTCCAGCATCCGCAAGAACAGCCA
>DEHU01000255.1:329-5672 GCA_002352125.1 Competibacteraceae bacterium UBA2792
CGCCCGCTGGGATAGGGGAACATGCATAGACAGTAATATTTCTCGCGGCCGGGTTCTTCGCGCACGGCGAAGATTCGTTGCTCATCCCAATGGTGTTGTGCTTCCGTTTCGATGACTTGCGGGTTGTAAGACTCGGCGATCACGATGGTTTCCCGATTTTCAAACAAAAAAACTCACGTAATTCAAAGGCTAGGGACTAGAGCAACCGCGCAGCAACCGCTTGGGCAAAAGCACGAAAATCCTGAAGGTGACGCACGCAAATCGCATGGACGATAGCCCAATCGATAGCCTGATATTGATGCACCGCCAAGTTGCGAAATCCTACGGCCCGTTTCATGCGTTCGGCCAGATCGTGCTCCAAAACCCCAGCCTGGCTCAATAAATCGAAGGTTTGTCCCATAGTTTCCGGCGCCGGCAATTCCGTTTCGGCAATTAGATGCGCGCCAAGATCGACACAGAGTTGCACGGCACGCGTCAGATTGAGCACGACGATATCCTGAAGGTCCGCGTCGTTTGCTAGCGTCTCGATCCCGGCTGGGCATTTCGCCGCCACTCGCACCACGCAACGTCGCAGTGATTCCAGTTTCTGCTCGATCAGCGTCCGATCCATGCCCGCCTCCGCTCCATCAAAATCCGGCGACGATAGGGCAGAAAATCCGCCTGCTCCACCAAGTGCCGTGCGATCCATTCGCCGTGTAGTGCGGCATCGCCCACCAGCCGCCGGCCCTTCAACACCTGCCCTAGCAAGGGTTCGCCAGCCGTCCGCAAATCGATCAAATCCACGGGCCGCCCGGTGGCCGCCGCCAGCGCGCCAATCCACTCCGCCTTCAACTCCGCCGACAGCGGCCGATCCGCCAAAACTGCGATATCCACGTCGCTGTCCGGCCGGTCTCTGCCTGTCACCAGTGAGCCAAACAGCATCGCCAACCGAATGCTCGGGTTGCGTTCCAACACGCTCCGAATAGCGGCGATGATGCTATGGACTGAGACAATCACGATGTTTCCCTGGCTTCAAAACGAAGTACAGTAAGATAACATAACTTTAAATTACGCTGGCGCACACGCCATCGCAAACGAGGCATTCCATCCGTGAACGACCAACCTGCACAACGTCCTGCCCTCAGCTATCGTGACGCTGGGGTAGACATCGACGCCGGCAACCGACTGGTGGACCGCATCAAGCCGCACGCCCGGCGCACGCTCCGATCTGGCGTGCTGGGGGGACTGGGCGGTTTCGGCGCCCTGTTCGAGCTGCCGCTCGACCGCTACCGCCAGCCAGTGCTGGTCTCGGGCACCGATGGGGTCGGTACCAAGCTCAAGCTGGCGTTGGAGTTGAACCGGCACGACACCATCGGCGTCGATCTGGTGGCGATGTGCGTCAACGACGTGCTAGTGGTCGGGGCCGAGCCGCTGTTTTTTCTGGACTATTACGCGACCGGAAAACTGGATGTAGACGTGGCGGCGGACGTAATCAAGGGTATCGCCGACGGCTGCGAGCAAGCGGGCGCGGCACTGGTGGGCGGCGAAACGGCCGAAATGCCGGGGATGTATCAGGAAGGCGATTACGATCTGGCCGGGTTCTGCGTCGGCGTGGTCGAGAAGGAGCGCATCATCGATGCCAGCCGGGTCCAGATCGGCGACGCGCTGCTCGGATTGGCCTCTTCGGGGCCACACTCTAACGGCTATTCGCTGATTCGCAAGATTCTGGCAGTCAGCGGAGCGAGTCTCGATCAACCTCTGGCCGATTCTACGCTCGGCGAGGCGTTGCTGGCGCCGACCCGCATCTACGTCAAACCGCTTCTGAAACTGCTGGAGCGGATCGAGATTCACGCCATCGCTCACATCACCGGCGGCGGCCTGACCGAGAATCTGCCGCGCGTGTTGCCCGGCAACACCAAGGCCGTCATCGACACCGCCAGTTGGCAACGACCGGCTATCTTCCAATGGCTGCAACAACAAGGCGGCGTAACGGAAACGGAGATGTGGCGCACCTTCAACTGCGGCGTTGGGCTCGTGATCTGCGTCGCGGCGGATGCGGCCGACACCGCGCTGGCATCATTGCAGGATGCGGGCGAAACCGCTTGGCGGCTAGGCCATATCGTGGCTAACGAGGGCGAACCGGTCGTGGAGTTCCAACCGTGAGCGGGGTACGGAAAATCCGGCTGGTGGTCTTGATCTCCGGGCGCGGCAGCAACCTGCAAGCGATCTTGGATCAAGCCGCGAGCGGCGAGCTGCCAGTAGAAATCGCCGCCGTCATCAGCAACCGGCCGGGCGTCGCCGGACTGGAGCGGGCACGGCAAGCCGGGGTTCCGGCACTGGAACTGGATCATAAAAACTTCCCCGGTCGGCCGGAGTTCGAATCTGCCTTGATCGAACTGATCGACCGCCATCGGCCGGACTTGGTGATCCTAGCCGGCTTCATGCGGATACTCACCGCTGATTTCACCGGGCATTACCGGGGCCGACTACTCAACATCCATCCATCGTTATTGCCCAAATTTCGCGGGCTGCATACCCACGAACGAGCTATTGCCGCTGGAGAAATCGAACACGGTGCCAGCATTCATTTTGTCACCGCCGAACTGGACGGTGGTCCGGTCATCGTGCAGGCGCAGGTGCCGGTATGGCCGAACGATGATCCCGATACACTGGCGGCGCGGGTGCTGGAACGAGAACACCGCCTGTATCCGCAAGCGATCCACTGGTTTGCGGAAGGACGGCTGCGGCTGGATGGAGAGCGGGTATTGTTTGACGGACAGCCGCTAGATCGACCGCTGCGGCTGGAAAACCCGTCTGGTTGAGCCAGCGCCTACAATTTCCGGGTAATCCGGCTACGGGAGCGGTTACGGATCGCGCTCGTCATTGCCGATCCGGCTTGGCGTCGGTCCGCTTTGGTGCTTGTACTTGGCGTTTTGCCGCTTGTAGTAGGGCCGGATAGCCGGACCGGTCAAAGTTTCGAAGCTGATCGCGCAGATCGCCATGCCGGGACGCAAAGCCAGCGGTAACTTGCCGCTGTTGTAGCACTCCAGCACGATGGCGCCACTCCAGCCCGGATCGATGCGGTGCGCCGTGACGTGAACCATCAACCCCAGCCGAGCCAGGCTGGAACGACCATCCAACCAGCCGACCAAATCGTCCGGCACGGTGATCGTTTCGGCGGTGGCCGCCAGCGCCAATTCGCCGGGATGGATGAAAAATGCATCCTCGGGGGCTATCCGGATCTCCTTGCTCATGATGCGATTGATCGCGTGATCCACCTCCTCGCGCGGACCGCTGAGATCGATGTGGGACGCGGCGTGGTCGTTGAAAACCCGGAAACGGCCCCCCAAATGCAGATCCACGCTCACGCCGTTGATCCGGCTTGACGCTGGGCGCGGCTCGATGCGAATTCTGCCCTCGTCCAGACAGCGTTCGATGTCGCGATCACACAAGCGCACGGATTCTGTCCTCCCCCTCAAAACGGAAAGCGCGGCCGAAACCGCGCCTTTCTAGATCAACGATATACCTTCACTTTGCGGCAACTGCGGTACTTGACGCCGTGGCGCCAATAGTTTTTGCACACGGTCCGATAGCGATAAGCGGGCTTCGTGGTGCACACCTTCTTGTACACACCGTGTTTGTGGACAGTACGGCATCGAGTGTACGCCTCGGCGTCCTGAGCCGGCATGGCGATAGCGCTACCGACAAAAAATGCCAGCAATCCAGCTTTAATAATCATTTTCATCAAATCATTCTCCCAACGTTAAAGGGTTATGGAACGGCTCTAGGACCGGCCAGATAATAATAGAACGAAAAACTTTACGTATTCTGAATGACGATGTTCGGGAACCGGTGACTGTAGTTCTTGGCTCGAAGCGACAGCCGGGCGGTGGCGCGGCGGGCGATGTCCCGGTACAGCCCGGCGATACGGCTGTCCGGTTCGGCCACTACCGTCGGACGACCGCCATCGGTCTCCTCGCGAATGCGGATGTCCAACGGCAAAGAACCGAGAAACGGCACATCGTACTGCGCCGCCATGCGCTGCCCGCCGCCTTCCCCGAAGATATGCTCCTCATGGCCGCACTTCGAGCAAACGTGGATGCTCATGTTCTCGACGATACCGAGCACTGGCACTTCGACCTTCTCGAACATTTTCAACCCCCGGCGCGCATCCAACAGGGCGATGTCCTGCGGGGTAGTCACGATGATTGCTCCGCTGACCGGCACCTTTTGCGACAGGGTCAATTGCGTATCGCCCGTGCCCGGCGGCAAGTCGATGACCAGATAGTCCAGATCTTGCCAGCGAGTATCCCGCAGCAACTGCTCCAAGGCTTGGGTGACCATCGGTCCACGCCAGACCATCGGCGTTTCTTCCTCGATCAGATAGCCGATCGACATGGATTGAATACCGTGGCCGATCACCGGATTCAGCGACTTGCCATCCGGCGATTCCGGCCGTTCCTGCGAGCCTAGCATTCTGGGCTGGCTAGGACCGTAGATGTCGGCGTCCAACAACCCGACCCGCGCACCTTCGATACTCAGCGCCAACGCCAGATTGACCGCCGTGGTGGATTTGCCAACTCCGCCCTTGCCGGAGGCCACGGCGATNNGCGATCACGTTCTTGACGCCGGGTAAAGGTTTCAAACCTTTTTGCACTTCGTGGGAAACGATCTTGCTTTCCACCTGGATCGCCGCTTCGGCGACACCCGGCAGCGCCGCCAAGCGATCGCGCAAAGCGGCGATCAGCGCATCCCGGTAACCTGCCGCTGGAAACCCCAGATCTACATCCACCTCGACTCGACCGTTCTCGGTCCGAATCTGGCGAACGCATTTGGCCGCGATCAAATCCTTTTCGAGATAAGGGTCCACATAGCCCTTNNTTTCCACATCGGCGCGCGTTACCGCGGTCATAGGTTTAGTTTCCTCGTAGATAACAGTCGATTTCAAAATCCGGCAAACGAATCGTCATCGGGCCGGATCATCGCAGATTTTCTCAATAGCTGGCCAGGCACCGCTGCCGGGCGATCGCCAACGTCGTGTCGACATTCGCCTTCATAGCCGCGATCACGCATTGCCAGTAGGACGGCTGGTAATCCTTCAGCGCCCGGCAGTAAATCCGATCGAGCGATTCTGGCGGCTCGCCCCGCTGTCTTGCCAAAGACACCGCTTCCTGGCAAAAGCTCTCGCTCCAGATCTCCTCCGCCAGCGCCCCCTGAGCACGAACGGGATCCGCCGCCACCAGCCCCACAATCATCATCGAACCAAAAATCGCTTGGATTCGCATCAGCAGCTCTCCGTCCTTGCCCGAAAAACGCATCGTTTCGTCAATAGACCCGCCCACCCCAGGGCAATCGCGCTATGTG
>DEHU01000222.1 GCA_002352125.1 Competibacteraceae bacterium UBA2792
AGGTCATGGTCAACTCGCGAGATGTGTTGTGGGCCAGGAAGCTAAGATACCCGATCCACTGTGCGAATGGTCGTCTTTGTCGCACACCGCTGGCCAGCGCTTGCGTCCGCCTTCCTTGTATCGATCAGTCGCCAGGCCGCGTAGCGGTCCACCCNNGCCTCGTCGAACAAACCCTCCTGGACATCACAGGAGTTACTTCGTCTTTTACAACGGCGAACGTCCGCACCAGTCGTTGGGTCACCAGACGCCCGATGTCGTGCATCGGACGGCTATCGGGGGCGGGGCACTGACCGTGGAGCAATTCAGCGGCGCTGTGGGGGAGAAACCTCTGCTCCGCTACGCTTCACAGAGGTTTCTCCCCCGCAAGAGCAAATGCACCAAGCAAGGCAACGGCAAAACCGGGGCCGCGCCGTCCAGCTGCGAGTGAAATCATAGGGACAGCTTAAACAAGGTGCATCTCTGTCTTGACTCCGGGGGCCACTTTAGATGATCGCCGATCCGATGCGGATTTTCATTCTCATCATCGCTAGACGCCACAGTGCGTACCGGCAGAAATCGGTGACTGCTGACGGCGTGAGAAGCCGAGGCCGGCAAGGCCAAAACCCAGCAAAGCGAGCGGGGTCGGTTCCGGTACGGCAAAAAGGGCGTCTAAGCTGCCGAAGACAACTTCAAAACTTCCGGTTGTTGGATTGCCGAAAAAAATAAAGAACGTATTGCTAGTGAAGTTAGAAAGCACGGGATTGGTTAGAAGCGTTAGCGCATCCGATATCGCTGTCCCGCTCGAATCATCCAGCCGAAAGCCAAATGCGCTGATGTCAAGTCCGCCAATCTGTGAGGAGCCAACCGGATTGCGGCCAACCAGAGCGTACCGATCTGCTCCAGCCACATCATCCTGTTGGATTTCGGGCAGAGCAGAACCTGGTCCAATCGTCGCTGAAAAGCTCCCTATAGTAAGGGACGCGCCCTGCAGGTTATTGAAAACCGAGAAGCTGGAAGTTGAGCTTCCGGCCGCCAGAACAGATGTATCAACGGTGTATGAACCGCTGAAGGTGTCCCCGCTATTTAGAGAGCCAAAGGAACTAGTAAGCGTCCCGCCAAAATTGTAAGTGATGATGGCGGCCTGCACACAAAATGTGCAAACACTCATCGCTAGCGCTGCGCAGATCCGCTGTAAAAACTTAAAAGAAATCATTTCTCGCTCCTCGTGGTTTATCTTCAATCGTCAACTACAAACTCAACCAAGCGATATCGGACAAGCAATTATCGTTCCATTTTATTCATATTTATGATTTATCATGTTTTAATGATTCACGAGACAGGTACAGGGAAGCAACTTGTAAAATTTCCCGACAGCTGTCGATCAAGTTACGTCTCAGTCCACGCATCGGCCGCCTCGCACAGTCCAAGCAGCTCTTCGAAGCGCATTTCCTTCACCTGTCTGCCGAGCCCCGCGCCCAGTTCGGGATCGAGGGCAGCGACCTGTTCCGCCAGCTCGCCGCAACGCGCGCCGTCAAGGACCAGCAAGGCCTCGCGCAGTTGCGCGCGCAAGGCCGCGGGCAACGCGCCCAGGCGCGCGGCGTCGACGGCTGCGTGCAGTGCTGGCGCGGCTCGCTCGGCATAGACGAATTCGAGCTTCAGATGGCGGCCGACGAGCTCAAATAGATCGGCGTCGCGAATGGGCTTGCGCAAGAACTCGTCGCAACCGGCGGCCAGCACCTCGTCGCGCTGTTCCTCGAAGGCACTGGCGGTGACCGCGATGATCGGCGTTCGGCGACCCGTTTCCTCGGCGCGGATGCGCCGCGCCACTTCATAGCCGTCCATCTTGGGCATGCGCATGTCCAGCAGGATCAGATCGGGCTGCTCGTCGCGCCAGCGGGCCAGTGCTTGCTCACCATCGGCTGCCTCGGTCAGCGCGAAACCCAGCGGTTTGAGGTTCTGGATCAGGAGCTGACGGTTGGTGTCGATGTCATCGGCGATCAGCACCCGATAGCGCGGCTGGCCGGGTTCGAGCCCGATCACCAGGCGCTGCGCCTTGGCTTCGGCCGCGGCCCCTTCCAGCACCTCGAAGTCCAGCTCGAAGCTGAAGCGGCTGCCTTGGCCGGGCGTGCTTTGCACCGTGATATCGCCGCCCATCAACTGTACGTGCTGCCGGCTGATCGCCAGCCCCAGTCCGGTGCCTTCCCCGGAGTTGACGCCGACGAGCGCCTGCGAGAAGGGCTGGAACAACTTCGCCTGTTCCTCGGCGGCAATGCCCGGCCCGGTGTCGGTGACGGCAAAGCGCAGCCGGCAGCGTCCGCCTTGCTCGGCGCCCAGGGCGTCCACCGCCAACAGCACGCTGCCCTGCTGGGTGAACTTGACGGCGTTGCCCAGCAGGTTGATCAAGACCTGGCGCAGCTTGGTGGCGTCGGCGCGCACGTGGCGCGGTACGGCACCCGCCCAATGCACCCGCAGCGACAGGCTCTTGCGGGTGGCGCGCTCGCGCAACAGCTCGCGGAGCTCGGCGAGCAGGGCGTGCAGGTCGCAGTCGGAGGGCTGATAGGTGGTGCAGCCGGCCTCGATCTTGGAAATGTCGAGCACGTCGTTGATCAGCCCGAGCAGGTGCTCGCCGCTGCGGTGAATGGTGGCGAGGTTCTCGGCCTGCCCGGCGGTCAGCGCGGCGCGGCCCGCGCGCGCTTCGCGCCGCATCAGGTCGGCGAAGCCGAGAATGGCATTCAGGGGTGTCCTCAGCTCGTGGCTTATGCTGGCCAGAAACGCTGATTTCGCCAGGTTGGCGGCTTCGGCCGCCCTCTTTGCACTCAGAATGGCGTCCAGCGTGGCCTTGCGTTCCGTGATGTCGCGAAAGACGACGATCGCGCCGACCATGGCAAACCCTTGCTTGAGGGAGGTTGCCGAGTATTCGACGGGGATACTGGACCCGTCTTTCCGCCAGAAGACCTCGGAATCGACGGTTCGGGGCTGACCGTCCTGAAAGGTCTGGTAGCTTGCGCATTCGGACTCGGGAAAAGGGGCCCCGTCAGGATACGAGTGATGGACGAGTTGGTGCAACTTCCGTCCCAGCATCTCCGACTCGACATATCCGAGGAGAGACGCGGCGGCCGGGTTGTTGAAGGTGATTTCGCCGTTGGCATTGATCCCGATGATGCCGTCGCTGACCGAAGCAAGGATGAGCCGGTGTCGTGTTTCCGTGCTGCGAAGCTCTTCGGTGATGTGTTGGACCTTTTGCTCCGCAGAGTTCGCGTA
>DEHU01000028.1 GCA_002352125.1 Competibacteraceae bacterium UBA2792
GATTCCCCCCGCCTCCACCAAATCACAGTATCATGCTGTTTCACGCCATAACGCAAACCCGCTTCGCGCATAGCAAAGCGGGTTTTTTGTTGTTTCATTCGGGCGCAAGCAATACCGTAGAATAGCGGGTATAATGACGGTATTTTTGACGGTATCCGTACTTTTCTGCTTTTCGGATACCGTCAAATCGCCCCGAACCCAGCACGGCGGCAAGCTTGCTGACTGAGGCGATCAACCCCCAGAACAGCACGGGAGCGCCCATGCCGAAAGATGCCTTGAACGATGTCGCCGTCCGCAAAGCCAAGCTCAAGGATAAGCCTTACAAGCTATCCGATGGGCGCGGCATGTACCTTTTGATTAACGGCACGGGCAAATACTGGCGACTGGATTATCGCTTTGACGCCAAGCGCAAAACCCTGGCGCTGGGATGCTATCCGGATATTTCGCTAGCCAAGGCGCGGGAACGGCGCGAGGAGGCACGGCAGCAAATAGCGACCGGAGTAGACCCGGCGCTAGTCCGCAAGGCGCAAAAACAAGCAGCGGGCGAACGGCGGNNAACGGCGGGCGAACAGCTTTGAAGTAATTGCGCGGGAGTGGCACGGAAAACACGCGCAAAGCTGGGCAAGTGGGCACGGCGACAAAATCATCAAACGGCTTGAGCGGGATATATTCCCGTGGTTGGGAAGCATACCCATCCGCGATATAACCGCGCCCAAACTTCTCGCAGCTTTGCGGAGAATCGAAGGCCGTGGCTCCTTGGAAACGGCCCACCGGGCTTTGCAGAATTGCGGGCAAATATTCCGGTACGCGATTGCGACCAGTCGCGCCGCGCGGGACATTTCCGCTGACCTGAAAGGCTCGTTGCCGGTGGCAAAGAACGGTCACCATGCCGCGATTACCGACCCCAAGCAGATAGCCGAGTTATTGCGTGCGATAGACGGCTATAGCGGTTCGTTCGTGACGCAATGCGCCTTGAGGCTAGCGCCGTTGGTTTTCGTTCGTCCCGGCGAACTGAGACAAGCGGAATGGTCGGAATTCGATTTTGAGGAAGCGTTGTGGACGATTCCAGCGGAGCGGATGAAGATGAAAGAATCGCTGTTGGTTCCCTTGGCGGCGCAAGCCGTGGCGATTTTGCAAGACCTTCACGCCTTGACCGGCAACGGTCGGTATGTTTTTCCCAGCCCGAGAACCAAAACCCGCCCCATGTCGAACAACGGCATACTGTCTGCCTTACGGCGCATGGGGTACGAAAAAAGCGAAATGACCGGGCACGGTTTCAGGGCGATGGCCCGCACCGTGCTGGATGAAGTCTTGGAGTTTCGTCCAGACATCATCGAGCAACAGCTAGCCCACGCCGTGAAAGACCCGAACGGGCGGGCTTACAACCGAACCAAGCACCTTGAGGAACGGCGGCGCATGATGCAAGTCTGGGCGGATTGGCTGGATGCCCGCAAGGAAGATGCGCCATCACTTCCGCTCCGACAAGTAGAGCAAGTTGGAGCCACTACCCCGGCCGCACCCGCCTGATTCCACCTTAGCGCGGCGCTGGCCCTGGCCCTGGCCCGGCTGGCGCTGACCTTCCGCTTGCTGTCGCTTCGATACCCGCCCGCGCCCGATCCGCGCACCGCTGATCTTGATCGCCGCTCCCAACCCCGGTAACTCGGGCAATTCTGAGAAGTCGGAGCAAATTGAAACGAGTCCCCTGTTGGAATAAAACCAGTAAATGGTCTTTAAACGCCATTTAAAGGCCGTTTAAAGATTTGGACACATAAAACGCGCCTTATCCGATTTCTATCAACTCGTGAAACCATTTGCATCAATCCCTGCTTGATGCAAAATACCAGTGTCCTGCAATAGCATGGCGTTTCACCTTGACCCGCGCCTAGCTCACGCGAAGCGAACCCAGGCACCTTTCACCGGCTGGCGCGGCTTCTCCATGAAAGTGACTCTGGAAAGAAAGTCATGAGCGAATCCGACAAAACCCCAAATAGCAATCCGAACAACATCATTCAATTTCCATTGAAAGCTAAAACGGTATTTACGAAATCGGAGAAGGCTTATGTCAGCGCTAACGAAGTGAAAATTTCAAATCCAAAGCCACCTCCAAAAAGAATTGAAGTCAACAACCCGCTCACAAAACAGCAGAGAACAGAGCTTCAAGACTGGATAACAGAATGGGTAACGACGAGCAATCTAGCTAAAAAACCGATCCCCTATGGAGCAGCGCGTACACGACTTTACGAGGATGGCTTACAGGGAGAAGTGAACGGCGTAGAGCAGATAGAGCAAAGCGAACTTCCAACATGTATTTCATATATCCAACAGAGAATCAGAATACTTGAAACCGTCGGAAACAAGCGCGTCATGAGGAGAAAAGGAGATTACCGGAACGGTCGAATCTCCGCGATACATGCCCGGTGCAAAGATCTTAGCGTATCCGATGAAATAAGAAAGGCTTACCAATTATACAAGTACGGAAAAATTTCAATGAAGGATTTAACCGATGATGAACTCGATCATTATTATTCTTATGTCATACATGGAACTCCTAAATTTTTTATTCCAAAAAAAGCGGTCCAGTCTGTTCAACATGATCGGGAAAACGCCTTGCTGGTTTTGTTAGGTGTCTTGGAAGGTGAAGCGATTGCAAAAGGACAGCAGTTCAACAGACTTGCATTAAGTCAAAGCAAAGAAGAAATGTTAGCCATGCTGGGACAACGAGACCCCGATCTATTCAACGAGGTAGAACTAGAAACATTTGAAGAATTTTGGAAAAAACAGAAGCATTGCAAGTGCAGAAAAGGTCCAAAGATCGGACAATCCGCCCGCCGCTAACCCATTCCATCGCACCATCATGGTGCGAATCAGGGGTATTTTCGGAATCCGAGAATGCCCCTTTTTTACGCCAGTTCGCCGCGTTCATGCTATCGCCAGTTCCACGAGATACCAAGGTGACACATGGCGAAAACTCCCAAGCCCAAAGCCCAGGCAGAACTTGCCGAAAGCGGGTACATCCGCGCCAAGGCGCTTGCTCAATTCTGTTCGGTCAGCCGCACCACGCTCTGGCGCTGGGCGCGAACCGGTCGATTGCCGAAACCGGTCAAGCTCTCGGAAAACGTGACCGCCTGGCGAACGAGCGAACTCAAGGAATGCGGCTTGATGTAACGGCAAGGAGAATTAGCCATGCCCACGAAGAACGCCAGCTCCCTAATGCTGCAACGCCTGTTGCTGAGCGGCGAAACACCGACCCCGATCCGCGCGGCGCGCATTCAATTTGAATCTGCCCATCGTACTTACCCCGCAACCACAGAGATATGCGCATGAAACTGGCTACACCCGATAAAGTCGAGAATGCTTTGCGTTCGATTCGCCTTGACCAAGCCGAATTGTCGCAACTGAACGAGAAATATCGATGTGCCTCCGAAGAGGCCGAGAACTTAAAACGAGCGGTCTATCAACTAGACGAAGAAATCCTCATGGTGAGGGGGCATATCGAAGCGCTCAAAAAGCGCGGGATTAATCCCAACACGAATGATTTAGAAAAACTGATCGAGGATCGCGACCACCTATCGGCCCGGATTACTCGCGCCACGGATGAGCAAAAGCAGATTAATCTTGAGCTAACAGCCAATAAATCGAAAACAAATCTTCCGAGATTTGAAAAAGAAGACGTGTTGTTAGTCCAAAAGGCGATGGACGAAAAGCGCGCGGCCTTGACGCGAGTAGACGCGGCTATCGAAGTGGAACGCGCGAAGGCTGACACCGCTTTTTCGATGGCTGAATCTTCCACCACGATTGCGCTGCAAACGCGCCTCGAAAACTTGCTTGCCGATGCCATCTACGGCCCGGCCCAATCGGATGAAATCGAAGAAATCAGGGCGAAGTTCATAAAATCTAAAGCCGCTACGGAGCGAGAGCGGGAAGCGGCAAGCGAGTTGGCAAGACACACCATCGCCGGGCTGGAGCGCAAGCGCCAGCAGCTACGAGCGGAGCTAGATCAATTGATCGACGATCACCGCATCTCGGTTTGGTTGTACCTGCAAAACCGCATGGCCGACCGGAGAGCGGTCTATCTCGAAGCTGGCCGCACCTTGGCCCAAGCGTTTGCGCAAATGCGAGCCTTCGAGCTTCTATCGAGAAATTTGGCAGGAAAGGGAATGAAGGCGATCCGGGCATTTTCTGGCGACATCTCGGCATTTGAGTTGCCAGAACCACACGGCGTTAGAGAACCCGCCTTGCGCATAACCCATGCTGTCTTGGATGCGGTTCTGAAAAGCATTCGCGCCGAGTTCGATCCGATCAGGCTCGATTTCTGAACCGGCGCGCTTTCCGCCGACAAAAAAAGAACCCCATGCCGCTCGTGAGCTTTTACGACATGGGGTTCGTTTCCGATTTCGCCGATGGAATCCTACACAAAAAATGAAAAAGACGCTTCGGTTTTTTTACCCGCAACCACCGGATAGGAGCGACCCGGCAACGGCATGGCGTTCTACCGCTCTCTCACCAGCCGGTGACCGAATGCGAGGACTGATTGACTTAATCGCTCCTTGCACCCCGCTCAAGCCCGCGTATACTGAACCGCGAGGCGTCAGAAACCTCAACAGCGGCCACCGCACCCGTCAGACTTGCGGATTTTTTGTACCTGTCATTCTTGGCGTTATTGCGCCTGCCTGCCCGATCATTGGTCGGGAGGGTCGGGAAATACCCAATACCCGACGCCGTTCTGTTGCGGTTCTGAACCTCCCGGCCGCCCTTCACCGGGCGTCCTCTCAACTTCAGAAATCAACAGGAGGCCACCATGGCCGATAACTCCAACACCCAAAAACTCCACGCGGCCATTACCAAGGCAGCGCTGAAAGCCTGTGACAGTTCCTCGTTGGAAGGCGAACTCCACGAACGGCTGGTCATGGTCACGGATGCCCTCGAACATCTGGAGCACATCGCCAGCGCGGCGGATTTCCATCGCATCGACCTGTCGTTTCGCAGTCTGTACGGCGTTCTCAGACTGATCAACCGCGAGGCGCAGGTCATCGATGCCATTTCCAGCGCCCTGTGCGGGTATGAGGATGACTGAGTATGGACACCCATCTACCACCCCCCGAAGCCGTGCCCGCCGAACCGGCTCCCCCCGTAAACGTGCTGGTTTCGTTCGAAAATCCAATCGGCATCCTTCGTAACTGCTGCGCCGCGCTGGCGCTGTTGAGCACGATCAACCTGGAAGAAGACCCCATGCCCAGCGGGTCCGGCATGGGGTACTGGCTCATCCTGCAGTCGGTCACAAATGCCCTTCAGCACGCCGAAAAGCTCTTGATGGCGGAAGCGCGGGAGGCCACGCCATGACCGCGCCCCGAATCGACCACGAACCCATCGACTTCAAAAACATCGCTACGGCGGCGCTGGCGCGTTCCGAAACGCTGGTATCCGGCTGGTTACCGGACGGCAAGCGCGAAGGCGAAGAGTGGACGGCACGCAACCCGACTCGCGACGACCAGCACGCCGGTAGCTTCAAGATCAACCTGGCCACCGGGCAATGGCTCGATTTCGCCACCGGCGACAGCGGCGGCGATCTAATCGGCCTATACGCCTACCTCAACCGGTTGAACCAAGGCCAAGCAGCCCGCGAACTGGCGGAACGGATCGGCGCGAACGGCAACCCGAAATCCAGTCCGCACCCGAAAGCCGGTCCCGAGTGGACGGCCATCGTGCCAATCCCAACGGATGCGCCCCCGGCCCCGGCCGCACATCCCAAGCACGGCCCGCCCACGGCGGCATGGACGTACCGGGACGCCACCGGTCAACCCCTGTTCCACGTCTACCGCTTCGACCCCCCGAACGAACGCAAGCAGTATTGCCCTCTGTGCTGGTGCCGATCCGCGCACGGCGGCAAGGCGTGGCGCTGGCAAGCGGCGGCGACGCCCCGTCCCCTGTACGGCCTGGACCGGCTGGCGGCGCGGCCCGAGGCGCCCGTCCTGGTGTGCGAGGGGGAAAAGGCGGCGGACGCGGCGGG
>DEHU01000135.1 GCA_002352125.1 Competibacteraceae bacterium UBA2792
CCTTCGGCGGTGTGGTTGTAGACCACGTCCAGCAATACCTCGATATCGGCATCGTGCAACCGCTTGATCATGGTTTTGAATTCGGCCAGATCGCCGCTGCTCAAATAGCGCGGTTCCGGGGCAAAAAAGCACAAGGTGCTATAGCCCCAGTAATTGCGCAGGCCGCGATCGACGAGGAATCGATCATCCACGAAAGCGTGAACCGGCATCAGTTCCACGGCGGTGATGCCGAGCGACCGAAGGTATTTGACGATTTCCGGGTGGGCGAGACCGGCGAAAGTGCCACGCAGATGATGGGGAATCCCTTCGTGACGGACGGTAAAACCGCGAGGGTGGGTTTCGTAGATCAGCGTCCGCGTCCAAGGAATTTCGGGCGGACGGTCTCCCTCCCAATTGAAGCTGGTATCCACCACCACGCATTTCAGCATTTCGCGAGCGTTATCGCGGGTATCGAAAGACAAGTCGGCATTGTGGTGGCCGACTTGGTAACCGCAATGTTCGTCTCGCAGGTGCAACGTTCCGTAAAACTGCTTGGCGTAGGGATCGAGCAGCAGCTTATGATGGTTGAAACGGTGGCCGAGCTGAGGTTCGTAGGGTCCAGAAACGCGGTAGCCATATAAAGTGCCCGGCCAGAGGCCGGGTATGTAACCGTGCCAGATCTGGTCGGTGTTTTCGGGAAGCGTCAGACGTTCGATCTCGCGCTGGCCGGAGGAATCGAATAGGCACAGTTCGACTTTTTCGGCATGGGCAGAGAAGAGCGCAAAATTGACGCCTTTGCCGTCCCACGTCGCACCGAGAGGGTATGGTTTACCCGGCCATACACGAGCGCGCGATGACATAACGTTGGTGCTCCTGAAAAGTTGTTAGGTGAACGAAAGCGTGCGATTCGAAAACGCGAAGGAATAGGCATTGAACCGCCGAAAACGCAAAGTTGGCGCGGAAGCCTCGGCGAATTCTCACCAGTTTAGGACATTTCTTTGAACGGGACTGCCAAGAAAAAACAAGAGGGATTTTATGTCATCATCGAACTCAAACCTACCGATAAGGATCGCGGTAACGATGAACGCGAACCGAAGGCAACAAGGGTTCGTCTTCGATCCGAACGTCAGCCCGCCGCAACCGGGAATTAACCGGCGGTTCCGGCGCCACTGCCACAAACTCGGGTAGGTTTTCGCCAAGCCGTAGCGGTACGAGAATAGGCAGAGGAGCTTGCATGAGCCGACGCTGTACTGCGCCCTCGCTCGCAGCAAAAACGATATTGGCGCGCAGGTGCGGACAAACGCTACGGATGCGCGCCAGCATTTCATCACCGCGGATTTCCGCCAACCGCTGCAACTCCAAATGGATCTGCGGAGTCTCGACCCGCTGCTCCAACAAGCGCCGGGCAGCGGCCACACTGGTCCGCTGGATTACCCTGCCTTGCTTGGACCAGGTGAAGCCGATCTTCAGCGGCCGCTGTTCGAGCAGCGGAATGTGCCGATAAGCTTGCTTGAGGTTGAGGCGAGCAGCGCCCATGCGCCGCATTGCCAGCGCGACGGTCTCTTGGCGTCGATGCAGGTCGGCCATCGCCGCATTCGCTTCGATCCGACCCAGCGCTTTCAGCGCCAAGACAGCCGTTTTGAAGCTATTTTTGGCAAGGTTACAAGCGTGAGCGGCGGCCAAGGCGTCCGGATCGGCGCCGACGACACCGGGGCAAGTCAGCGTTTCTCGACCATCCTGGTTTTCTTCATACCAAAGAGCGCGATAAAGCCGAATGGCCTTGGTCCGCATGTCAAGCCCTTCGGCTAGCTCAAATTCGGTACGTGATACCCAAGCTGGCAATTCCAGATTTCGACGGATGCTCGCGCAAAATACATCCAAACGCTCAAGCAACACCTCGAAGCTAATCAACAGCTCGGTTCGCAAAGAAATCGCCGACGAATCGTGTGCTTGCATTTTGTCGATCCGTTCGTTTCAACGCTTTGTTGATATTATGTCATCATCTCTTTACCTGCCATTACTTCAACGCACCGGCAACTCCAAGCCATCAAACATGGCAATCACCTCATCGGAAGATTGTAGACGTTCCGCCATCTGCACGCGCTCCCGCAATAAATGCGGAGCGAACAATTCCACGAAATCGTACATATAACAGCGCAGAAACATGCCACGCCTAAAGCCAATCTTAGTCACATTCGCTGCAAAAAGATGACCAGCATCCAACCGCACCAAATCTTGATCTTGCTGTGAATCGTAGGCCATGCGGGCAACGATACCGACTCCCATGCCCAAACGGACATAGGTCTTGATGACGTCCGCATCGGTCGCGGTAAATGCCACGACCGGCTTGAGCTGCACATCGCGAAACGCCTCATCCAATTGAGACCGGCCAGTAAAACCAAATACATAAGTCACTAGCGGGTACCGGGCAACATCCTGCAAAGTCAAACGGCCCAGCGCCGCCAGCGGATGACCACACGGCACCAGCACGCAACGCTGCCAAACGTAACAGGGTAGCATCACCAAGTCTTCGAACAGCTCTAGGGACTCGGTAGCAATCGCAAAATCCACCTCACCCGACTGCACCAATTCAGCAATCTGAGCCGGCGAACCTTGATGAACCTGCAAGTTGACGGCCGGATAGCGCTCCCGAAAAGCTTTGATCACAGGTGGCAAAGCATAGCGAGCTTGAGTATGCGTTGTCGCGATAGAGAGATCGCCGCGCCGGTCATCGCGATACTCTTCGGCCAACATTTGAATATTGTTGACTTCGCGCAAGATATTTTCGGCTTTCGCGATAATTTGCCGGCCAACAGGAGTCACCTCGGTCAAATGTTTGCCATTACGGCCAAACAGCTCTACCCCCAATTCCTCCTCCAAAAGGCGCAACTGTTTGCTGATGCCCGGCTGTGAGGTATACAAACTATCCGCCGCCGCAGAAATATTCAGGTTATTACGAACGATAGCCGTCAGATAACGCAACTGCTGCAGCTTCACGACAAACTCCACCCGATCCCGCTTCGCTAAGGTCCACCGCATCGGGCACGAGTATCACACCCGTCAGCGGAGGCAAATCTACCACCAGCGAACAAGGCTGCCCCATGTGAAATACCGGAACGGCACAAATATCGCCATTGGCGCTACCACCACCACCGTAGCGGAGCGCATCCGAATTTAGCACCTCTCGATATAAGCCAGGCAACGGCACACCAACGCGATAACCAAAACGCGCCATCGCCGCAAAATTGAACACAACTATCACGACTTGATGATTGCCGCTGCAACGCAAATAAACCACGATCGACTGAGTGGCATCGCGACAATCCAACCATTCGAAGCCTTCCTGAGTAAATTCATAAACATGAAGGCCCGCCAAAGACCGATACAAACCGTTCAGATCGCGAATCAACGACTGGATACCCCGGTGTTCCGGTTGACCTAGCAATTCCCAGTCCAGCGCCCAGTCATAACTCCACTCCCGCTCTTGAGCAAGCTCGCCACCCATGAACAGAAATTTCTTGCCCGGATAAGTCCACATGTAGACATAGAGCAAGCGCAAGCTGGCGAAGCGCTGGCGTCGATCTCCCGGCATCCGCGCAAACAGCGACCCTTTGCCGTGAACCACTTCATCGTGCGACAGAGGCAACATGAAATTTTCGGTAAAGGCGTACAGCAATCCGAAGGTCAGCAGCTCGTGATGGTAGCGGCGCAGAGCCGGATCGAGGGCTAGATACTCCAGCGTATCGTGCATCCAACCCATGTTCCATTTCATGCCGAACCCCAGACCGCCCATCCAAGAAGGCCGAGTGACCAGCGGCCAAGCAGTGGATTCCTCGGCGATCATCAACACGCCCGGAAAACGACGGTGGACGATTTCGTTCAGCTCGCGCACGAATGCGATCGCCTCCAGATTTTCGTTTCCACCAAAAGGGTTGGGCACCCATTCGCCAGACTCGCGCGCATAATCCAAATACAGCATGGACGCGACGGCATCGACTCTCAAGCCATCCAGATGACATTCTTCTAGCCAAAAACAAGCGCTGGCCAACAGAAAATTTTTTACTTGGTTACGGCCGTAATCGAAAACCAAGGTTCCCCAACCACGATGTTCGCGGCGAGTCGGATCCTCGTACTCGTAAAGATGCGTACCGTCGAACCGTGCCAGGCCATGAGCGTCTTTGGGAAAATGGCCAGGTACCCAATCCAAAATCACACCGATGCCGGCTTGGTGGCAATAATCCACAAACTGGCGGAAATCGTTCAAAGTGCCATACCGGCTGGTCGGGGCAAAATAACCGGTCGGCTGATAACCCCAAGACGCATCCAACGGATGCTCGGTGATCGGCATCAACTCGATGTGCGTGAAACCGAGCGAGACGACATACGCGACCAGCCGGTGCGCCAGTTCCTGGTAGGAGAGGTACTCACCGTTATTCCGCTGCCAAGAGCCAAGATGCACCTCGTAGATAGATAGTGGCGCCTGGGACCAATTTTGCCGCCGCCGCCGCGACATCCAAACTTCATCGCGCCAAGAATACGCGGCGTTGCCGACGACGATCGAGGCAACGGCCGGTCGCAGCTCGAAGCAACGGCCGTAAGGATCGCTCTTGCGCAACAGCTCACCCGTTCCTCGAACGCGGATTTCGAACTGATAACGCGTTCCCGCGACGGCTTCGGGCACGAACAACTCCCATACGTGACCACGCCGACGCAGCGGATGATGCAGGCCATCCCAATCGTTGAAGTCGCCCACAACGCTGACCCGCTCGGCGTTCGGCGCCCAAACCGAAAATAAGACTCCGGCGATACCGTCAACCGACCGCAGGTGCGCCCCCAACACACGGTAAGCGTGCAGATGGCGCCCCTCGTTGAACAGATGCAGATCGTATAGGCTTAACTGCGAGGGGAATCCATAAGGATCATAAGCCACGCGCTCCCGGCCGCTGGCATCGATCCACGCCAGCCGATAGCGCGTGGGTAACGCATCGGCAGCGCCTTGCCATTCGAACAAGTCAGTACCGGCCAAACGCCGAAGAGGCTGGCCGATATCGGCTAGCTCGGCCTGCTGGGCACCGGGTAAAAACGCGCGGATCACCGCACGTTCGCCGCGACCGTGGCGACCCAGCACGGTAAATGGGTCGGGGTGGCATCCCTCGTGTAGCAAGGCGGCATCGTGGCCGAGTTGGTCGTCGACCGACCGAGCTTGGTTCAAGTCGTCATCGCTATGATCAGAGCGCGTCATCTCAGGAAGGCTGCCGTCCAGGTCACCCGATCTCCGTCCCGAGCAACCCCAGCTTCGGGACGCTACAAGTGGCAATAGATTGCATTCGGGACCTACTATATAAATGTTCCGACGCCCATTTGCGGACGCCCTGGCCGAAAAGCTGCCTCAAAACGCCGCCCGGCCTCCGAACCCGAAAACCGGGAAATCATAGCAGAGAGGGACACCAAACGCATGAGTGCCGCTATCACCTCACGCTTCGTCAGTCGCCTGACCCGGGAAACGCTCGCGCTCGTCCTGGCCGGTGGCCGCGGTAGCCGACTCAAACAGCTCACGCTGTGGCGAGCCAAGCCAGCGACTCCTTTCGGCGGCAAATACCGGATCATCGACTTTCCGCTCTCCAACTGCATCAACTCGGGAATCCGGCGAATTTGCGTGCTGACTCAGTATAAGGCCCACTCCTTGATTCAGCACATCCAGCGCGGCTGGGGATTCTTGCGCGGCGAATTTGGCGAATTCGTGGAGCTGCTGCCAGCCCAGCAGCGCATCGACGAAGCATCGTGGTATCGAGGAACCGCCGATGCCGTCTATCAAAACCTGGATATCATCCGCAATCACGAACCCGAATTCGTGCTGATTCTGGCCGGCGATCACATCTACAAAATGGACTACGGGCCGATGCTAGCCCATCATGTAGAAAGCAAGGCAGATGTCACGATCGGCAGCGTCGAAGTTCCGCGGGAGCGGGCTTGCGAATTTGGCGTGCTGACGGTGAACGAACGCAACGAGGTGCTTCGGTTCGAGGAAAAACCCAAAGAGCCCGAGACCTTGCCGGGGCGAGAAAACGTAGCGCTAGCTTCGATGGGAATTTACGTGTTCAATACACAGTTCCTGTTCGAACGGCTAATCGAGGATGCGGATACGGCGGAATCCAACCACGACTTCGCCAAAGATATCCTGCCACCACTGATCGGCCGACACCGGGTAGTAACTTATCCGTTTCGCGACGTGCAAACCAAGGCCCAAAGTTACTGGCGCGATGTCGGGACCGTGGACGCGTTCTGGGAAGCAAATATGGAATTGGTCGGCGTGGATCCGGAGTTGAATCTCTACGACGGACATTGGCCGATCTGGACCTACCTGGATCAGTCGCCTCCTGCTAAGTTCGTTTTCGACGACGACGGTCGTCGGGGCATGGCGGTCGATTCGATGGTGGCGGATGGTTGCATTATTTCCGGCGGCTACGTGAATCACTCGCTATTATTCTCTGGAGTCCAGGTTCATTCCTACGTTCGGTTGCGGGATGCGGTGGTGCTGCCCGGCGTCGATATCGGCCGCTATTGCCAGCTCAGCAAAGTGATCATCGACCGGGCATGCATCATTCCGCCCGGAACAGTAGTCGGCGAAAATCCCGAAGAAGACGCGCGGCGTTTTTATCGGACCGAGCGGGGTGTGGTCCTGATTACGCGCGAAATGTTGGGTCAAGAATCGCCCCGCGTTCGTTAAACGGCGCGCGACACGATTCCGGTTTCCGCAACGCGTTCACACAATCTCAACAATACTGCCAAGGAGTTATCACGCATGAGCCAAAGCTCGCCATTCGACGGGCGACGCGCGGGATTGCTGTTGCACCCGACCTCGCTTCCCGGGGGGTACGACAACGGCGATCTGGGACCGGAGGCTTACCGGTTCGTCGATTTCATGGCCGCTTGCGGGTTCACCATTTGGCAAACGCTGCCACTGGGGCCACCGCACGACGATCTATCTCCCTATTCGGCGCAATCGGCCCACGCCGGCAACCCGCGCCTGATCGCGCTGGAGCCATTGATCGAGGCTGGCTGGCTGAAGCCGGACGGCGGACCGAACGCCGGCGAGGACGGCTGGACTTATCGGCAACGGCGCCTGAGCGAAGCACGGCAAGGCTTCGAGAAGGCCAGCCGGGCGCAGGGAGAGTACGAAGCGTTTCTGGCTCAACATCGATCTTGGCTAGACGATTTCGCGCTGTACCAAGCCATCCGCGCGGCGCAAGGTCAATCGGCTTGGGCCGACTGGCCTCCCGAACTGCGAGACCGGCATCCGGAGGCGCTGGCGGCGACGCGACAGCAGCTCGGCAAGAGCATCGCGCAATCCCGATTCGAGCAATTCCTGTTCTATCGACAGTGGGCGGCGCTCAAGCGATACGCGAACGAGCGGGGCGTTTTGATTTTTGGCGATATTCCGCTGTTCGTCGGCTACGACAGCGCCGATGTGTGGGCACGGCGAGACTGTTTCCTGTTGGACGACGAAGGGCGGCCAGAGGTGGTCGCCGGCGTGCCGCCCGACTATTTTTCGGCCACCGGCCAGTTGTGGGGGAACCCGCACTACGCCTGGGAACGGATGCGGGCTGACGGGTTTCGGTGGTGGAAGGAGCGCATCCATACGCAGTTAACCCAGTTCGACCTGTTGCGAATCGATCATTTTCGGGGATTGGAGGCGTACTGGGAGATCCCAGCCGGCGCCGAAACGGCCGCATCCGGACGTTGGCAACTGGCGCCAGGCGACGAATTGTTTCGGGCGTTGCGCGCTGAGTTTGGCCGGTTGCCGCTGGTGGCCGAGGATCTTGGCATCATCACCCCAGAAGTCGAGGCATTGCGGGATAACCACGGCCTACCGGGCATGAAAGTGCTGCACTTCGCTTTCGGTGGCGCGGCCGATAATCCGTATCTACCTCACAATCACGTCCTGAATTCGGTGGTCTACACCGGTACTCACGACAATAACACGACATTGGGCTGGTTCGAGGAACTAGACGAGCGAACTCGTGCCCACCTGTTCGATTATCTCGGCGGCGACCCGAAATCGATGCCGGAGCTGTTGGTGCGTTGCGCGTTTGCCTCGGTGGCGCGACTGGCGGTGGTGCCGATGCAGGATATCTTGGAGCTCGGTGGCGAGGATCGCATGAATCGGCCCGGCGTGGCCGACGGCAACTGGCGCTGGCGGTTTCGCTTGGAGCAGGTCGGACCGCAGATCACGAGGCACTACCGGCACTTGCTGGAGCTGTACGGGCGGGTGTGAATGCGCATCGAAGCCGATTTGAAGCTGGGTTTTAAAGATGTTCTGATTCGGCCCAAGCGCTCGACGTTGGGCAGTCGCGCCCAAGTGCGTTTAGAGCGGACTTTCAAGTTTCGCCACACCGGCCGAACGTGGACGGGTATCCCGGTCATAGCCGCCAACATGGATACCGTCGGCACTTTCGAGATGGCGGCGGCCCTGTCCGAACGGGGGTTGTTCACGGCTGTGCACAAGCATTATCCGGTGGAGTCGTGGAGCGCTTTCGCGACGGTCCCGCCCAACGGGGCCGGCCACCGGCTGACGAACGTAGCGGTCAGTACCGGCATTCTCGATAGCGATCTTGCCAAGCTGGAGCGGATACTGGAGCGCTGCCCAGAACTGTTGTTCATCTGCATGGACGTGGCTAACGGTTATTCCGAGTATTTCGCGGAGCAGATCGGCAAGGTCCGGGCGCGGCATCCCGACAAGATCATCATGGCCGGGAACGTGGTCACCGGAGAAATGGTGGAGCAGTTGCTGCTCTCGGGCGCCGATATCGTCAAGGTCGGCATCGGACCGGGCTCGGTTTGTACCACGCGGGTCAAAACCGGGGTGGGGTATCCGCAACTGTCGGCGATTATCGAATGCGCTGATGCAGCTCATGGCCTCTCCGGCCAAATCGTCTCAGACGGTGGTTGCACTTGTGCCGGTGATGTCGCCAAGGCGTTTGGGGCGGGAGCGGATTTCGTGATGCTCGGAGGCATGCTGGCGGGACACGACGAGGGGGGCGGCGAAATCCTGGAACGGGACGGTCAGCGTTTCGTCGAATTCTACGGGATGAGTTCCAGGGCGGCGATGGAGAAATACAGCGGCGGCGTCGCGGAATATCGCGCATCGGAAGGCAAGACCGTTACCGTTCCTTATCGCGGCCCGGTGGCGGAGACGATCAAGGATATTTTGGGAGGGCTGCGTTCGGCCTGCACCTACGTCGGTGCAAGCCAGTTGAAGGAGCTGACCAAGCGCACCACCTTCGTGCGGGTGGCGGAACAACAGAACCCGATCTTCGAAGCATAAGTTACGCTCATGATTTTGTCGGCCGATGCTATCTGGAAACTGCTGACCGCCGTTCGCGAACGGCAACCGTTGGTGCACAACATCACCAATTTCGTGGCGATGAACAACACCGCCAATGCGTTACTGGCCCTAGGCGCCTCGCCGGCGATGATTCATTCCAGCGACGAGGTGGAGGATTTCGTTGCCATCAGCCAAGCGTTGGTGGTCAATATCGGCACGCTGTATTCCGAACAAATCGCGGCCAGTAAGTTGGCGGCTATGCGAGCCCACGCATTGGGCATACCGTGGATCCTCGATCCGGTTGGCGCCGGCGCGACGCCGTACCGGCGGGCGGCGGCGAACGCGCTGGCACGCTTGGAACCCAGCGTCATCCGAGGTAACGGATCGGAAATCATTACCTTGATGGAGCAGACGCAATCGGGACAGGGCAGGGGCGTGGATAGCCTGCACGGTTCGGAGACGGCGCTGGATGCGGCGCGGCGGCTGGCGGCGGATACCAAGGCCGTGGTGGCCATAACGGGAGCGGTAGACTACGTGACCGACGGTCGCCGGGTCGCGGCGATCGAGAACGGCCATCCCTTGATGGCTCGTGTTACTGGATTGGGGTGTTCGGCGACGGCGGTTACAGGGGCATGTCTGGCGGTGGAACCAAATGCCTTCGCGGCTGCGGTGGCTGGGCTGGCAGTGTTCGGTGTGGCCGGGGAGATTGCAGCGGAGCGGTCGCCGGGACCGGGGACTCTGCAAGTGACGCTGCTCGATGCCCTGTACGCCCTCGACGAAGCGACGCTGAAAACGAGGCTGCGGGCAAGAATCGGCTAGTTCCAACTCCAACAGCGGGGCGCCAGGCGATCTTCGCTCTNNCATTGCCGCCCTTCGCGAATGGCCCAGACCACCAGCGATTGACCGCGCCGCATGTCGCCGGCCGCAAAGATTTTATTGACCGATGTTTGGTAATCGTCGGTGCCGGCGGCAACATTGCCGCGCTCGTCCAGGATCACACCCAAGTCCCGCAACATGCCTTCGTGCATCGGATGGACGAACCCCATGGCTAGCAGCACTAGATCGGCCTTGATTTCAAACTCGCTGCCCGGTACTTCAGCCATGATTTGTCGGCCGTTGCTTTCGCGCCATTCCAAACGCACGATTTGAATCGCCCTGACTTGACCATCCTGGCCGAGAAATCGCTTGGTGGCAACCGCCCAATCGCGCTCGCAGCCTTCCTCGTGCG
>DEHU01000062.1 GCA_002352125.1 Competibacteraceae bacterium UBA2792
TGCAACATCAAGTGGAAACCGGGCAACGAACCGGATTATCACCGCTAGAAGAATTCTTGCCCTCAACCCCACCGCCAGCGGGTGAAGGCAGACCGGCTACCTCAACGCTCGATGGCGTAGATCAGATCGGCACCCGTTCCGGTGGTGCTGCTGGCGGATTCGAACATCAGGTGCTTGCCGAGCCGGTACTTGACGTTGAAGGTGTTGATCGCATCGAGCAAACCTACTCCATAACCGACATAGAGATCCGGAGTCAGGTATTTGCCGAGCATCAGCGAGGTGTCCTTGCTGCCGCTACCGTCCAGTTGCAAAGAATCCAAACCGACGGCGTCGCCTAGGCTCTTGGTAAGCGCACCGCTGCCCAAGCCCATGGCGCCCGCCGCCTTGAACAACATCGCGGACTCGGCGCTGGATGCGCCACCGCTGCCGCCCGGAGCCCGGCCCAATACCAGGTAGGAGAGAATATCTGGATCGGGCATCGCCGGCGCCGAGAACAGGGTCAACTTGGGGGTTTTCAAGGTGCCCCGGATTTCGGCGCCGGCGGTGATATCTTCCCCCGTGGATGAATTCTTCCCCAGCCGCGCCACCCGCAAATCTAAACCCGGATTGTCGAGCGGGCTGCTGCTGAACTGTAGCTGTCCCCGTTGGATTTGGATCTCCTCTCCAAAGATCTTGTAGTTGCCGGCGACCACTTCGACGCTACCGCTGCCGCGCGGCGCCAACTGCGGGGTTTCCTCCACCAGCAAGTTACCCTTGAGTTTTCCCTTGAAAACAGGAGTTTCCAGTTGCACGTCGTCGCCCAGGATCACACGCACCTTGGCAAAAATCTCCATGCCTCGCGATTTCGGTTGCGGTGCCTCGCCGTTGCGGCCTTTGACGACGATGGCATCGTCGGATGCTTTGACCGCACCTGGCCGGCCGCCGCCGGGCCTGAGAAAAGCGCGCGGGATAGTCACCGTGCCGTCGATCCGGGCTTGTTGCTGAGTGATATCGAGCTTGAGGTCGGGGCTGATCTGGATTTGCAGATCGGCGGTTTTGAGCGCCTGAAAATTCTCGCCCTGGATCGCCAGGTTCAGTTGCGGCTTCAGGGGATCGACTTGACCGGTCAGTTGTAGACGCCCCGGATCGGATTGAACCGAGCCGGACAGTTGCAGCGGCCCCTGGCCGGTGCTGGCGGCGTTGAACTGGAGATTCTGGAGCTTGAGGCCGGCGTCGGGGACCGACAAGCCGGCGTTTTCCAGGCGGATGTTGCCGCGCAGCGCCAGATTGGGCACGGAGCCGGCCACGTCGACGTTCGCCCGCAATTGGCCCGAAACGTCCTGAATCTGGGGCGCGAATGCCGACACCACTTTGAGATCGGTGATGGAAGCATCGAGTTTGCCGTTCAGTTTGGCGGTACCGAGAAGATCCTGGGCTTGCAGGGTGGCCTGCAACTGCCCGGTTTGGGCGAGATCGAGCTTCGCTTGACCGCTGGCGGTGCGGCCATCGGTGTTGAGCTGCAAACTGCCGCCGTTGAGGGCGAAACGGACCGGCTTGCCGTTGGCCGTCATGCTCAGGTTACCGGGGGCGATATTCAGGGCGGCTTTGGCTTGCAGCGCGCCACCGGTTTTGCCGCTGGCGGTGGCTTCGCCGCCGACGCTGGTCGAGAGCGTCATGCCTTGCGGCAGAAAGTGCTTGAACCGTTCCGGAGTCAGGTTGCCGAGTTGTACCCGCCCGTCGAAGTCGCCGGATTGGTTCCATCGACCTTGCAGGCACAGCCGGGTGGGAGCGCTGCTCAGACAAGCGGCATCGAGGCTGGCTTCCTTGGCCGACGCTCGAACCGCTGCCGGTTTTTCCAGGTTCCAGGTGCCAGCCACGGTATCTTTGGCGCCGATCTGGGCAATGCGTCCCTGCCAGAGCAGAGACGGCGTTTGCAGGCCGCCCGCCAGCGCAACGAGGAAACTGCCGGGATCGCCGGCCAATTCCGCTTTGAGATCGTGTGCGGCCGGCGTGCCGGAGCCGTCGAGACGGAGAGTTTTCCAGTTTTGGCCTCCCAGCTTGAGCCCCTCGCCGGCGACTTTCAACTGAGAGCGGTTGGCGCCGCCGACATCGACGTTGGCTTCGCCGCGCAACTGCTGGACTTGCGTGTCGCCCTGCCGCAAATTCCGCACCGCAAAATTGGCCGCCACCACCGGTTTGTCGCGGGGTCCGCTCAGGTTGCCGGTGCTGGCGACGGTGCCGCTCAGACCGGAAACCAGCGATTTCAGTTGCGGTACGTCCAGCTTCCAGCGCAAATCCCAGCGCTGCGCCAACGATCCGTCCGCCTCCAGCCGGGCGTCGCCAGCGTTGAGCCGCAGAGCCTTGATCGTCAAGTGTTGATCCTGTATGGCGACGTCGGCGTTGCCGCGCACCGTCTGTCCGCTCAAGGTGCCGGCGAGCTCTTCCAGCAGCAGATTGGCGTGCAACACCGCGTTCTCCAGACCGCCATCGGTTTTGAGCCGCAGGTTCAGTTTGCCGGGCACTTCCTTCCACTGGGCGCCGGGGTTCAATCCTTCGCCGCTGAGCGTCGCCCGCCAGCTCACCGCAGGTGCCCAGGCAGCGTCGGCGGTGGCTTGCAAGGTACCCTCCAAAGTCTGACCGCTCAGCTTCACGTCGCGCACGGCTCGATCCGATCCCTGGCCGTTCAAAGTCCAGCGGCCTTTGGGAATGTTTGGACCTTGCAGGTCGGCGGCGAGCTGGAACCGGTAATCTTTTGGCGTGCCGTCGGCGGTGAATTCGCCTTTGAGGCTTTCCACTTGCGGGGGACCGGCCAACGGCCAGACCAGAGATTGCCATTGGCCGGTGGCGTTGAAACGCAATTCCGCGATTTGAACGTCGCCCTTGGCGCTCAACGCCAGCGGCCGGCCGGGAACGGTCAAGTGCAACTCGTCGAGCTTGATCGCGCTCGGGTCGCCGGCGGCAGCGAAGCGCACGGTCGCCGGGCCGAGTTCCGGTACGGTGGCGTCGATTTCGCCCTTTCCCCGAAAACGGGCCAGCACGCCTTCGGCATCCAATCGAACGGTCAACGGCTTGCCCGCCAAGTCGGGGACGAACGGTTTGAGGTCGGCCACGTCCAGCTTGGCCTTGACCGACCACGCAGGTTCGGCCAAGAGTTGACGAACCTCGCCATCCAGTTCCAAGAGAGCCGCACCGGCGATCTTGTGGGTCAATCGCAGCCGATCGCGCAGCTTGCCTTCGATCTCGCCTTGGCCGTCGAACGTGCCGTAATCCGGAGTTGGGAATTGCCAAGCCAGTTGGAGCCACAACGGATAGTCGCCGGTGGGATTCACTCGGCCGTTCAGCCGAACCTCGCCCAGCGGTGATCGGACTTCCAGGGTTTCGACGGTTACGCCATCGGTTTCGGTGCGAGCCTTGAGGTTGATAGCGTCCACTTGGATCGGGGGAGCACCGGCCGGTTGGATGTGGATGTCGCGACCTTGCAGCTCGGCGACGGTGACCGCCAGCGGCAACCGGACGTCTGGCAGGGTCAACGGCTCGGTCGCGGGGGCGGAAGCCGGAGCGGTTTCGTCGCTGGGCGGCAGTTGTAGATTTAAACCATCGAACCGCAGGGTGACGACGTTCAAAGTCCCGTCGAACAAGTCGGCCGGTTGCCAGTCGAGCTCGCCCTTGGCGAGCGCCACCTTCAACGGGCCGGCCTCGTAGCGGAACTGCTCGACCCGCAACGGTCCCAGCAGTCGCCCATCCACTTGGCCGTAATGCAACTGTCCCGGCAAGATTTTGGTCGCCAGCATCAACAAGCCTTTGGCGCCAGTTTCGGTGGAGACGCCGACGCCGCCGGCCAGCAACAGGAGCAGCAACAGGAACAAGGGCAGCGAAATCAGCCAGAACAACAAACGACGCAGGACGGTCACGTTCACAGGTCGGGTCCGATGCTGAAGGAAAAGCGAAACGCGTCACCCGGCGGCCGGTCCAGTCCGGAGGCGAAGTCGATGCGTACCGGCCCGACTGGGGAGCGCCAACGCAAACCCATGCCGACGCCGGTTTTCGGTTCGGGAGATGCGCCGTCAAAAGCGTCGCCGCTATCGACGAAGGCGGCGACGCTCCAATCGTTCCAAACCCGGTGCTCGTATTCCACGCTGCCCACCACCAGATTCTTGCCGCCGACGACCGTCCCATCGTCGTCGGTAGGGCCGATCTTGTTGTAGGCGTAGCCGCGCACGCTGGTGTCGCCGCCGGTGTAGAAGCGTAGCGAGGCCGGCAAATCCTCGAAATCCTCCCGGATCGCGGTCGCGCCGAGATCGCCTCGCGCGATGAGGCGGCTATCTTGGTTCAGGGCGCGTACCCATTTCAGGTGCAGAATACCTTGCAAGAAGTTGATATCCGACAGTAGCGCCGTCGAAGCGCCGCGCAATTCAAAACCGAACAGCAGGCCGCGCGTCGCGTACAGGCGATCGTCGGCGTCGATCCAGGTCCAATTCAGGCCGGGGATCAGCAGCAGCGAGGTAGAACGAGGTTCGTTGCCGACTTGATAATCTTCGTATTGCAGGTTCAGGTTGTAGTTCTTCAGCCATTTGCCATCTTGTTTCTGCCAGCTACCGCCCAGCGCGATGCGTTCGTAATCCTGATCGTCGTAGTTCTGCATGGTGTAGCCAGCGGTTATGGCGTACTCGTCGGTGATCGGATCCTGGCCCGGGATCATGTATTTGAACCCGAGCAACGACTTGATCGGGGATAGCTGCAGCTCCGCCTCGTAGTGATGGCCTTGCTGGTTGATCCAGCGCTGTTCGGCTTTGATTTTGCCTCGGGGGCCGGTATCGGTGCCGTAACCCAGGCCGGCGCTGTATTTTCGTTTCTTGTTGGGGGTCAGTTCGACATCGACCGGCGCGGTGGCAGTGGTAGCGTCGGGCGATGCGTTGACTGCGATCTGAGAGAAATACGAACTGCCGCCGAGATCGCTTTGCAGTTTCAACAAGTCGTTGGCGTCGTAAGGGTCGCCAGGCTTGAAGCGAGGATAGCGGTTCAGCAGTTTGGGCGACAGGATGCTTTGCTTGAACGTGACATCGCCGAAGCGGTAGCGCTTGCCGGTGTCATAATGCAGTTTGATGGCCGCTTCGTAAGCCTGTAAATCGATCTCGATGGTGCGTTCGGCAAAACGCGCATCGAAGTAACCACGTTCGGTTGCCAGGGTTTCTAGATTTTGCTTGAGTTGCTCGTACTTGGGCTGATCGAGGATCTGGCCCTTGGCCAAGGGCAGATTGGCCAGCAGCTTTTGGAAAACCGGATCTTGCGCGGCTTCGCCGAGCACGCGGACATCTACTGCGGCAATGTGCACCGGGTGGCCAAGCTGAATGCGGTAGCGTGCCTCCCAGCCGCCGGCGGTGCGGTTCAGGGAGCTCTCGATGGCGGGTTCGTAGTAGCCGAACGGTTGCAGCGCCTCCCGGATGTTGCGCTCGGCGTTGGCGTGCAACCAACGCAGTTCGGTTTCTTCTGGCGCGGACTTGCCAGCGAAACGGTTGATGTCGAGGTACGCCAAGACGTTGTCGCGCGGCGCTCCTTCCACGCCATCGACGAGCACGGTCAGCGTACCCGTTCCGGTGGACTCGCCGGCCGGCGCCGGAGCGGGTTGTTCCTGGGCATCCAGCGATACGGAGAAAAGCGACAGACAGCAGAACAACAGCCAAAAAGGCATGGAGCGCGAGCTTGAACCGGATCGGATCATGATAAATTTAATTGGTCGGCGAACGGTGGCGGCGACCGTAGCGGAAAATGAAAGCCACGATTCGTCCACACGATCCGCGTGTCGTTGGCGTTTATAATTCCGTTTAACACATTTTGCGGGGTCGAAAAAAGCCCGCCATCGCAATTTCCGAAGACCTTCTGGAACTTATATGCCGCATTCCCAATACCCTACGCTCGAATTTTTCGTCGGCAATACACCCTTGGTTCGGTTGCGGCGCTTGCCGGGTCATACCCATAACCTGATTCTGGGCAAACTAGAGGGCAACAATCCGGCCGGATCGGTCAAAGATCGTCCGGCGCTGAGCATGATCCAACAGGCCGAAGCGCGCGGCTTTATCCAGCCCGGCAACACGCTGATCGAGGCCACCAGCGGCAACACCGGTATCGCTTTGGCGATGATCGCGGCCATGAAAGACTACCGGATGATATTGGTCATGCCGGAAAACCAGAGCGCCGAACGCTGTGCCGCGATGCGCGCCTACGGCGCCGAATTGATTCTGGTGAGCAAGGAAGCCGGCATGGAAGGCGCTCGCGATCTCGCCGCACAGTTGGAACGGGAGGGGCGAGGCCGGGTGCTGGATCAGTTCGGCAATCCCGACAACCCGCTGGCGCACTACCAAACCACCGGCCCCGAAATCTGGCGCGACACGGGCGGCAGCGTGACCCACTTCGTCAGCGCGATGGGCACCACCGGCACCATCATGGGCGTGTCGCGTTATCTGAAAGAACAAAATCCCGCTGTGCAAATCGTCGGCGTGCAGCCGACCGAGGGTTCCTGCATCGCTGGCATTCGTCGCTGGCCGCCGGAGTATTTGCCGA
>DEHU01000051.1 GCA_002352125.1 Competibacteraceae bacterium UBA2792
GGCACGCTGCCCCAGATGTTCTTGATGCCTTCCGCCGCCCACTGGTCGGCCAGTTCGGCCATGGTCGAGGATGGGGTAATCGGGTAGATGGTGCAGACTTCGTTAACTCGGTAGGCGACGTAGGCGGCGGCCTCGTTGCCTTCGATGGTGGTGACTTGCCGTTCGGTCATTGTGCTTCTCTCGTAAGGCCCGCAACGGTTCGGCGGGCGGTGGTTTAATTCTCGTTAGCCCGCTTATTCCGAAGCTTCGCCCGCCGGTTCGGGAACCAGCTCGATGGCGTGGCAGGGACACTGCTCGAAACACACCGCGCAGCCGGTGCAAAGGTCGTAGTTATAAGCGTAGCGTTTACCCGGTCCCAGCTTGATGATGGCATCCTCCGGGCAAGCGCCGTAACAACCGTCGCACTCGTAGCAATTACCGCAAGATAGGCAGCGCTTCGCTTCGTAAAGCGCTTCCTTTTGGCTCAAACCAGCCACCACCTCCTCGAAACTGCTTTGGCGATGCTTCATTTCGAGATGGCCCTGCGGCCGCTGGGCAGCATCGGTGTAGTACCAGACATGCAGCTTGTCGAAGGTCGCCAGATCGTGCTTGGGCGGTTTGGCGTAAGCTCCACCGCGCAGCCAGGCGTCGATATTGCGGGCCGCTTTCTTACCGTGGCCGACACCGATGGTGACGGTACGGTCGGAGGGCACCATATCGCCGCCGGCGAACAACCCCGGAAAACCGGTCATCATGTTCGCATCGACCAGGACCACGCCATCTTCCTTGAATTCCAGGCCCGGTACTTTGCGCAGGAAGCTGGTATCGACGTCCTGGCCCAACGCCATGATCAGCGCATCGGCCTCCAAGGTTTCGAACTGACCGGTGGGCTGAGGCCGCCCTTTCGCGTCCACCTCCATCACCTCGACGGTAAATTTGGTTTCTTCGATGTTCTTGATGGTGCGCAGCCAGTGGATTTTGACGCCTTCCTCCAGCGCTTCGGTCGCCTCGAAATCGTGGGCCGGCATGTGCGCGCGGTCGCGCCGGTAAATGATCAACGGCTCGTAGCCCAGGCGTTTGGCGACTCGGGCAGCGTCCATCGCCGTATTGCCGCCGCCGTAAATGGCAACCCGGCGGCCCAATTTAGGGGCGTTGCCGGTTTCCACGTCTTTGAGAAAACCGATGGCATCGAGCATCTTGCCCGCATCGCGAGAAGGAATATCGGTGCGCTTGCTGAGATGGGCTCCCACGGCGACGAACATGGCGTCGAAATTTCCGGCCGCCTTCTCTGCCATCAGATCGTCGACCCGATGGTTCAGCACGATCTTGACGCCCATGTTTTCGATGCGCTTGACTTCGGCATCCAGCACATCGCGCGGCAGGCGGTAGGAGGGAATACCGAAATGCATCATGCCGCCGGCGACTGGCCCAGCCTCGTGAATTTCGACGCTGTGGCCCAACCGGGCCAGATGGTACGCGGCCGATAAACCGCTGGGACCGGCGCCGATCACCAGCACCCGCTTGCCGCTGGGTGGCGCGGTCACTTCGAACTGCCAGTTCTCTTGCAGCGCCAGATCGCCGAGAAAGCGCTCGACAGCATGAATGCTGACCGAGGAATCCAGCTTGCCCCGATTGCAGGCGCTCTCGCAGGGATGGTAGCACACCCGCCCGTGGATGCCCGGCATGGGATTCTCTTGCGTCAGCGTCTGCCAAGCCTCCTTAAAGCGACCCGCCTGCGCGTACGTCAGCCAAGCCTGTATATTCTCGCCAGCCGGACAGGCATTGTTGCAAGTGGGCAGCAAATCGACGTAGGTCGGCCGCTGGATGCGCTGCGGGCCGACATTGCGCTTCTCGTGCGTCAGGTCCAGCGGACGCGTCATATTGATAGGCTTGTCAGTCATCGTGCTTCTCTTCGTGATCGTCTGGTAGTAAAAAAGCCTTCCGCCCCTGGAGACGGCGCGAGCTGGCGGATATCGGTACCGCCAACTGCGGTCGCCTCCCCACGTCTGCGACATGCGCAAGGCCACGACGTCGTCGTGCGGAGGCGAGGCCGTCCGGTGTGCGCGCCTGGAACGATATGATTTGCCATTATCGGGAACGGTCCCGGCGGCGCTTGCCTAGTAAAGTTAGAACATTTTGGCCGCAAGTGAAGAAAAGCGCCGGAAACACGAGAACTCGCTGTCAATCACTCCCCCCACCGGCCTTCTGGGCTTGCGAGAATTTCCAATATTTCCGGTTGTCAATGGAAGACAACACCGCCGCTCGATTCAAATGCTACGTCGACAAGTCCAAGGAAATCGCTCCATGAAAGCCGTCATCCTTCCAAAACTCGGTGGCCCCGAACAGTTGCGCGTCGTCGATGTTCCCACACCCGAACCGGGTCCAGGTCAAGTTCGCATTCGCCTTCACGCCTCGGCGCTCAATCGCCGCGACGTCTGGATCACGCTCGGCCAATACCCAAGTATCCGGTTACCGTGCAGCATGGGTTCGGACGGCGCCGGCGTGGTGGACCAGCTCGGACCGGGCACTCCACCGGATCTGCTGGGCCGGGAAGTCGTGATCTATCCCGCTTACGATTGGGGCACCGATCCTCGTTTTCCCAGCTCCACTTTTCGGGTGCTGGGCATGCCCGATCCTGGCACCTTCGCCGATTACCTTTGCGTTCCTGCCGGCCACGTTTTCGCCAAACCGGCCTTCCTGAGCTGGGAACAAGCCGCTGCTATACCGCTGGCCGGCCTAACCGCCTGGCGGGCGCTGATGACCCAGGCAGCGGCTCAACCGGGCGAAACGGTGCTGGTCACCGGCATCGGCGGCGGCGTAGCGACTTTCGCGCTGAAATGGGCGGTGGCCTTGGGCGCGCGGACATTCGTCACCAGCGGAACCGCCGCCAAACTGGAGCAGGCCCGCCAATTGGGTGCGGCCGACGGCGTGGATTATCGCGCGGNNATCGCGCGGAAGGCTGGGCCAAGCGACTGATCGAGCTAACGGGCGGCGTGGATGTCGTGATCGATGGCACCGGCGGCCCCAGCTTTCAGGGTTGTTTCTCCGCACTCAAGCCAGGCGGACGACTGGTTGCGTATGGCGCGACCGCCGGCAATCCACCTGTTGGGTTGGATATGGTTCGGCTGTTCTTCCGGCAAGTGCGGATCGTCGGTTCGACCATGGGTTCGCCGACCGAGTTCGCGGCTATGCTGCGTTTTGTCGCCGAACACCGCATCGAACCTGCGATCGACCGCATTTTCGGGCTCGATGAGGCGATCACTGCCCATCAACGGCTGTTATCCGCCGAACAGTTGGGCAAAATCGTGCTGCGACATGATTATTGAACATCGCACCCGAACCGACGAATGCCGGGTTTCGCGCTGCGCCGGCTTACGGGCAACCCGGCAACGCACTGTTCTGGGCCGCTCGCTAGCGCTAGAAAACCAGAGGTTTGACAAGGCTATACTTAAAGTGAAGCCACATAAACACGCATCCTTATTGCAGCCGAGCTTCAAAATAAATCTTGACGCAGTGCAATATTCGCTTTATATTGCGTTGCAACATTCATTCGTGAATGTTGTCCTCCAAATCCTCCNNCTTTGGTGGTTATTTGCCGGAACTCGATAAGTTCCGGCTTTTTTCTGAGCCCTCGCCACCGCCATGAAACCGCAACCGGTCCATCGGCTTTCCCGCCTTGGCAAGCCTTTGATTTTTATAGCCAGCTTGTTACCGCTTGTCTGGTTGTGCTGGCTGGCCTGGCAGGATCGGCTGGGTGTCAATCCAGTCGAAATGTTGAGCCACCAAACCGGCGGCTGGAGCCTGCGCTTTCTGCTGCTGACCCTGGCGGTGACGCCGCTGCGGCGGCTGACCGGTTGGAATGGGCTGATCAAATTCCGGCGAATGCTGGGGCTATTCGCCTTTTTCTACGTCTGCCTGCACTTCGGTGTCTATTTGATTTTCGACCAGTTTTT
>DEHU01000277.1:0-3939 GCA_002352125.1 Competibacteraceae bacterium UBA2792
CAGCCGGTGCTCGACCTTGCCTATGCGCCTGCTGGCTGGACATCCAGGCGCAGCAGGGGCGCATCCGGTTCTGGGTGCGCAATCTCGTTCGGCGCGAGGGTGGCTCCTTACTTCCTGCAAAAAGCCGACGGCCGTTTCTACCCTGACTTTTTGTGCCAGTTGCCAGGAACCGGAGACGATCCCGGCTCCATTCTCGCCGTCAAATACAAAGGCGCGGATCGCTGGACTGCTGCGGAAGATGACCATCTGATCGGCGGATTATGGGCCAATCTTTCCGAGAGACGCTGCCGGTTCGTGATGGTCAAGGACAAGCGCTGGGACTGGATCGAGGAGCACCTGAAATGAATGCGCCTCTCGCCTCATCACGATCTATTGACCCGAATTTTGGCGCAGGACGAATTCGAAGCGCAGCCGCCGCAACCGCCGTCNNAGGCCACCGCGGCGATCACCACGATCAACAACGCCAAACTATCCTGCCACATTTCAGCCGACCCCCAGCGCCAGCGCCACCCGATAGGTGACGAAGGCCGCGATGTAAGCTAGCGTCATAAGATAGACGAACATGAAAGCCGCCCATCGCCAAGAGTTGGTCTCGCGGCGGACAGCGGCCAGCGTCGCCAGACATTGCGGGGCGAACACGTACCAAGCCAACAAGGCCAACGCCGTCGCCAGCGTCCAGTTCTNNACCGCCACCTCGCGCGCCGCCAAACCCGGCACCAAGGCGATGGCGATTTGCCAATTGAAACCGATTGGCGCCAGCAATGGTTCCAACCCGCGCCCGATCAGGCCGGCGAAGCTGTAATAGATGGCCGGTTCCGTCGCCCCCGCCGGCGGAGCGGGAAAGGTCGATAGAAACCACAACACCACCATCAGGCTCAGGATGATCGTACCGATCCGGCGCATGAAGATCTTGGCGCGCTCCCACAAGCCCAACAGCACGTTGGTCGGATTCGGCCATTTGTAGCTGGGCAACTCCATCAGCAAGGGCTGCCGGCCACCACGCAGCAAGGTCAACCGCAACACGCCCGCCATCACCAACGCACCGATGATGCCGGTCGCATACAAGCCGAACATGACCAGACCTTGCAAGCCGATTCCGCCCCAGACGGTGGTGGCGGGCACGAAGGCAGCGATCAGCAAAACGTACACCGGCAACCGCGCCGAACAGGTCATCAGCGGCGCGATCAGGATCGTGACCAAGCGATCCAGCGGATGGGCGATGGTGCGCGCCGCCATGATGCCGGGAATGGCACAGGCGAAGCTGGACAGCAAGGGGATGAAGGCGCGGCCGTTCAAGCCGACCGCGCTCATCAGCCGATCCATCAGGAACGCGGCGCGGGTCATGTAACCGGAATCTTCCAGCAGCAGAATGAACAGGAACAAAATCAGGATTTGCGGCAGAAAGATCACCACGCCGCCCACGCCGGCGACGATCCCGTCGATCAGCAGGCTCTTGAGCAGGCTCTCCTCCATGTGCGCGGAGAGCCACTGTTGCAATCCGGCCATGCCGCCGTCGATCCAGTCCATCGGCGCTTCCGCCCAACTGAACACGGCCTGGAACATCAGAAACAGCAGGGCGAGCAAAATCAGTGGTCCCGCCACCGGATGCAGCAAAACCTGGTCGAGTTGCCGGGTGAGACGCTCCGGCGCACCCTCGCGGACAACGGCTTCCCGCACCAGACGCTCCACCTCCCGGTGGTAGGCGCGAATCGCTTCCGGCGAAGGTTCCACCCAATCGTCGATCGCGACAGCTCCGCCTGCGGCGGGGGGCTGGTTCAACAGCGCATCGATCTGGCCAAGCAGGTCTCGCACTCCACTCTTGCGCATCGCTACTGCGGTGACTACCGGAATCCCCAACTGCCGCGACAACGCTTCGACGCTGATTTGACAGCCGCGCTTCTGGGCGATGTCCATCATGTTGAGCACCAGAATCAGCGGTCGGCCCAATTGCCGCAATTCCAGCAATAACCGCAAATGCTGGCCCAGATTGGTGGCGTCGGTCACGCAGACCAACGCATCCGGCAAGATTTCCTGCGCTTGCCGGCCCAGCACGACGTCGCGAGTGATGGCTTCGTCGGGGCTGCGCGCGCGCAGGCTATAGCTGCCGGGCAGATCGACCACCTCGACCGCGTGGCCGGCCGGCGTTTTCAATAAGCCGCTTTTGCGCTCGACGGTTACGCCGGGGTAGTTGGCGGTCTTTTGCCGGCCGCCGGTCAGGGTGTTAAATAAGGTGGTTTTGCCGCTGTTGGGCGGACCGACCAAAGCGATGCGAGCGGGCCTGAAACCTTCCACGGCGAGCGTTCCGGCAGTCATGACGGCCTCGCGTCCGCGCCCTGGTCGAGCAGCGGCCCGACGAGCACGGCGTTCGCCTCGCTACGACGCAAGGCCACGGTCATGTTTTGGTTGATTCGCACCGCCAGCGGATCGCGACTCAGAAAACCGTAGTGCAAAACTTCGACGCACGCCCCTTCGACGAAACCCATCTCCAATAGGCCGCGCTCGACTTCGCGATCGCCATCGCCGCTCTGTACGGCCAGGATGCGGCCGACACCGCCGCGTCGCATCAAACTCAGGGGTTGTGTCAAGCCCGCCTTTACCAAGCGGCCCAATTCGAAGAGTTGGTGTTCTTGCCCGCAGCGCTCGTTCATTCAAATCTCTCCGGCGACGTAAGCGTTGGTCTGACCCGGTGCTCGCAGCATCTTGTTCACTTCATCCAGGTGAGTTTGTTCGGCGGCGATCTGGGCGCGAGCGTACTCCTCCAGACGCACGTCCTGGTCGCGAGCATGATCCAGCAGTGCGTAGTAGGCCTTGAGCGCTTCGCTCTCGTGAGCCAACGATTCGCGAAGAATGTCGCCGATGTCGTGCTGATGCGTTTCCAGCAACGGCCCGATTCCAAGCGAAGGATGACCGCCCAGGCTGGTAATCAGCTCGCCGGCCTGGCGGGCATGCATCAAGCTCTCGCTGGCCTGTGCGTTGAGCCAACCGACGATGGGGATGCGGTTGTAGCCGTACACCATCAGCGCATAGTGGGTGTAGCGCACCACCCCGGCCAATTCCAGTTCGAGAATGCGGTTCAATACGCCGATGGCGGCGTTCCGGTCGAATTCCTGAGTCATATCGATGCTGCCTTCTCAACAAAAAATTGATGGGAACTGATGGGTGATCGCCTTCCCTCTGGCCCGAACCTTCGGTGCTGGCAGAGCCGATGGATCTTGGTCGCATCATAATGCAAATAAGAATTACTCTCAATACGAATACCGATCAAGAGTGCTGGAATTTGTGTGCCGGATTATGCAATGACCGCCGCCGTCCGGTTTCATCGTTCGAAACCCAGGAGACAGCGCGCACGACATTCCACAGCGAGAATCGCTATAGATGACAATATGAGGGGGGTTTTAAGCGTGGCGCTTTCGCCAGCAAGATTGGCTCATCGTACCCGCAAAACGGGCATCCGGCTTGCTCGAACAGTCGCCGCACTGCCGCTCGCGCGGGAACGACGGCAGGCGAGCATCCCAAAACCGCTCTAGCCAGTCAGATCGTCGAGCGATCGGCTTACCGCGATCTGGCCGATCACAGTATCTCCAGCTTGGCGTAGGCAACCACCAGCCACTTGGAACCGCCTACCCTCGGAAAATCCACTCGTGCCCGGGCGTGGTAGCCGGCGCCTTCGACTTCCAGCACCACCCCCTCGCCGAATTGCGCGTGGCGGACCCGCTGCCGGGGCCGTAACCCGGCGGGTGCGGTCGTCACGGTGGGCATAGGTTCCGATGGGATCGGGGTCTTCTCCCGCCGTTTCGCCCGGGCGCGCACGTCGCGGGTCAGTTCGGCCGGAATCTCGCCGACGAAGCGCGAGGGAGACGGATAACTTTCGCGACCGTACAGCGTGCGCTGTTCCGCGTAACACAAGTACAGTTGCCGCTTGGCGCGGGTGACGCCGAC
>DEHU01000277.1:4049-4335 GCA_002352125.1 Competibacteraceae bacterium UBA2792
TTCTCGACCCGCATTTCGCCCTTGTCCATTTTCGACTGCTCGTACATCGCCAGCAGGCCGCTGCGAGCGACGATGTGCTCCACCCGTCCGGGCAATGGGTGGCCGCGACTGTCGCGGTCCAGCATCTCGATCAAGTTGAGAAACCCGCGCACGGCGTTGGCTGCCCGGCCGTTTAGCCCGCCGTGCGCCAGCAGTTGCAAAGCGGTTTGCCAGAGCGAACCACCCTGGGCGCGAGACGTTTCGCGCAAGAGATCGAGCGTCCGGTCGCCGATGCCGCGCGGCGGGG
>DEHU01000177.1 GCA_002352125.1 Competibacteraceae bacterium UBA2792
TGGGAATACAAGGGCAAGCACAAGGATTTGGGCGCGGCGCTCAGGCAGTTGCAGCAATACGCGCTAGCGCTGGACAACCCGCCGCTGTTGATCGTCTGCGATCTCGATACGATTGAAATTCATACGAATTTCACCAACACCGTCCATGTTGTCCACCGGCTGACGCTCGACGATCTGGCGGACGGGCAGCGGCGGCAACTGCTGAAATGGGCGTTCGCCGATCCTGATCGGCTGAAGCCCGAGCAGACCACGGCCTTGCTTCCAGTGGACGACCGCGCCGCCGCCGAACTGAAAAAACGCACGCTCACCAACTTGTACAACCAGCACCCAACTTGGCTGGCAAACGCCCATCGCGCTTTGGATGAAGCCGTCGCGGCGGCTTACGGCTGGCCGGCGGATTTGAGCGACGAGGACATTTTGCGGCGGTTGCTGGCGTTAAATCGAGAGCGGGCGAATACCCAGACCACATGATTTTTTGTCGAGCGGGAGGAGATGCCATGTCAATGCCGATCACAGAACGGGAATTACTGAACGCCCAACCTCGCCACCGCTGGACTGTGGCCGANNGTGGCCGAATATCACCGCATGGCCGAAGTCGGCTTATTGCACGAAGACTCGCGGGTGGAATTGATCGACGGGGAGATTATCGAAATGGCGCCGATAGGCAGCGAACATGCGGGGCACAACAATCACTTGCTGAGTCTGCTTGTTTATCGCCTGCATGGCAAGGCAGTCGTTGCCGGACAAAATCCAGTGGTACTCAATAATTACGGAGAACCTCAACCCGATATCGCCTNNAGTCTGGTTGCTGGATATTCAAAGCCGACAACTGGAAATCTATCGCGAACCGATCAATGGCGAATACCGGCAACGGGATTGCCGTCGCACCGGCCAGATCGCACCGATGCTCTGTCCCGATGCCGTGATCGACTTNNGCCGCCGGAAAGCATCGCGCAACTGCTGCAAGACGCCATACGTCGGCGTGCCGGAGAAACGCTGATCGCAGCGGCCAACCGTGCCGAGCAGGCGGGCGGTGAAGCGCCATCGATGGATGAGCTGGTGGAGGATGTAAAAGCCGTGCGCGCCACACGCAAGGCAGCAAGACAGACGCAGTGAAAGTCGTGCTCGATAGCAACGTGGTGATGGCCGGTTTCCTGTGGCCGGGCATCTGCACCCAATTTTTTGATCTGGCCAATGCCGGACGCATCGAGCCTTTCACCAGCCGNNATCGATGAAATCCGCGAAGTTCTGCATCGCCCAAAACACGCCCATCATGTCGCCCGTACCCGTACTGGCTTGTGCATTGGCCGCGAAAGCGGACGTGATTGTGACGGGCGACAAGGACTTAATCGTGTTGCATCCGTGGCATGGCATTCAAATCCTGAACCCGGCCGACGCGCTGCAATGGTTGACTTCAAGCACATGATCGACCTGGCCGAATTGTTTCCTAATCCCTGAGCTTTTTTCGAATGACCGAATTGACCTTTACTGCCGATGGCGCCGAACGCGTCCCGCTGAAAATCTTCACNNGCCAATTCCAAGCACAAGAAATCCGCCCGCACCGTCGGCGACGTGCTTGGAAAATATCACCCGCACGGCGATTTAGCCTGCTACGAAGCGATGGTGTTGATGGCCCAACCCTTCTCCTACCGCTATCCGCTGGTGGACGGGCAGGGCAACTTCGGNNGCTGTTGCCGGCCCGCTTGCCGCACGTCCTGCTGAACGGCGCGACCGGCATCGCCGTCGGGATGGCGACCGACATCCCACCGCACAATCTCGGCGAAGTCGCAGCGGCTTGCGTTCGCCTGCTGGATCAACCCGACTGTGATCTGGACGCCCTGGGCGAACTCGTGCCCGCGCCGGATTTCCCCGGCGGCGCGGAAATCGTCACCCCGCGCGAGGAATTGCGAAAGCTCTATCAGACCGGCAATGGTGCGGTGCGGATGCGGGCCCGCTTCGAGCGGGAAAACGGCGACGCGGTGATCGTCGCGCTGCCGCATCAAGTCTCGGGCGCGCGGATCATGGAGCAGATCGCCGCTCAGATGCGCGACAAAAAACTGCCGATGGTCGAGGATTTGCGCGACGAATCCGACCATGAAAACCCGACTCGCCTGGTGCTGATGCTGCGCTCCAACCGGGTGGATATCGATTTGCTGATGGATCATCTGTTCGCCACCACCGATCTGGAAAAAAGCTATCGCGTCAACCTGAACATGATCGGTCTGGATGGCAGGCCGCAAGTCAAGAATCTCAAGCAAATCATCGAGGAGTGGTTGCGCTATCGCATTGCCACAGTACGGCGGCGGCTGGAGTACCGGCTGAATCAAGTCGAGCAACGCCTGCATATTCTGGATGGCTTGCTGATCGCTTATCTCAATCTGGATGAGGTGATCCGCATTCTACGCACCGAAGACAAACCCAAGCCGGTGTTGATGGCGCGCTTCCAACTGTCCGATGTGCAAGCCGAGGCGATTCTGGAAACCAAATTGCGCCATTTGGCCCGGCTGGAAGAAATGAAGCTGCGCGGCGAGCAGGACGAACTGCGCAAGGAACAGGAGCAGTTGCAACTGCTGCTCGGTTCCGAGAAGCGGTTGAAGGGCCTGATCCGCAAAGAAATTCAGGAAGATGCCAAACGGTTTGCCGATCCGCGCCGCTGTCCGCTGGTGGAGCGGCGGGCGGCGCAGGCGCTAGACGAAACCAGCCTGACGCCCAGCGAACCGATGGTGGTGGTGCTATCGCAGAAAGGTTGGGTGCGGGCGGCCAAAGGGCGCGAAATCGACGCAACGGCGTTGAGTTACAAGGCCGGCGATAGTTATCTCGATCAGGCGCAAGGCCGCAGCAATCAATCGGCGGTGTTTCTCGATACCACTGGCCGAACCTATACGCTGCCCGTGGCGGGATTGGCCTCGGCGCGCGGCTATGGCGAGCCGCTGACCGGAAAATTGAGTCCGCCGGATGGCGCCCGTTTCGTCAGCGTGTTGCTCGGCAATCCCGAAGACCTCTATCTGCTGTCCACCGATGCCGGCTACGGTTTTATTTGTGCGTTCGATGACCTGTTGTCCCGCAACAAAGCTGGCAAGCTGGTGTTGACCGTGCCGGACGGCGCCCGGATATTGTCTCCCCTGCCGGTCGCCGGCATGGAAACCGACCGCTTGGCGGCGGTCGGTAGCGGCGGTCGGTTATTGGTGTTTCCGGTGAAGGATCTGCCGCGGCTTCCCAAAGGAAAGGGCAACAAGATCATCGACCTGCCAGGCGATGAATCTTTGGTAGCCCTCATTCTTGTACCGCCGGGTAAGGGGATGGTGCTGACTGCTGGCAAGCGGGATTTGAAGCTCAAGCTGGCCGATCTGGAAAATTATGCGGGCGAGCGGGGCCGCCGGGGCAAACCGTTGCCGCGCGGATTTCAGCGAGTGGAACGCTTGATCGTGGCCGAGTGAGTGTGCCGCCACCACAGGCGGTATCCCAGCAGCACACCCAGAATCCCACCGTAGAGCAACGGTTCGGTGATATCGGCCTTGACCAGCCATAGATAGTGCAGCACGCCGAGCGCGCCGATGAGATAAACCAGCCGGTGCA
>DEHU01000204.1 GCA_002352125.1 Competibacteraceae bacterium UBA2792
GCCAGGCTCCTATGCCTAAACCCAGCTTTCCAGAGAGAGCTGGGTTTTTATTTTTTCATAGCTGCGATACGTTCCAAGGCTCGACTCAAAAGTAAATTTCGGGCGAATTCATGGTCGAGCAAGTTCTTCCAGCAACAGTTGCAGCTCTACTGCATACTGGTAATGTAGATTGGGATCAGTGGCTAAAGTGGGATCGCGAGAACCATCCAAAATATCTTTCAGTTTACTAATTAGTAGCTTACCAGTTGGTGGAACATTGGGGCTGACCGCGATCTGTTCCAGCTTGGCAGACAAGGTAACTGTATCGCCGCTGCGGATAGCCTGGCGGATCTGCGCGCAAAGGCGAGCACCAAGATTGGCATTTTCGCCACCGGCCCGGCGATAAGCCAAGTACTTCTGTATCGCCTGTTGTCGTGCCTGATCGGCCACGGTGGGATTTTGGGCTGCCTGGCCGACGTCGTGTAGACCGCGACGGATCGTCCAATTGCGAGCGGTGAAGCTGTCGGGCAGATTGCATTCGCTAGCTCGGTACAATTCTTGGCGAGCTTCGTCGTGCCGGCGCAATTGGATCAGGATGTTCGCCAGTTTGTTACGACTGGCTTCCTCGCTCAGACTATCACCCAGTTGCGCGCAAATTTCTGCCATACGGCGGTAAGCCAAGGCCGCCTCTTCGAGCTGATTCAATGCTTGGTGCAGATGGCCGAGCTCGCCTAAGGTTTCAGCTACTCCGCCGCGATTGCGCTGCTGCTCGTATAGATACAGTGCTTGTTGGCAGGCTTGAAGCGCAAGTTGCGGCTCCTCGTTTAGCTTGCGGGCCAGAGCGAGCTGTCGCCAGGCACGGGCCGTGCCTTCCGGTTCTCCCAACGTTTCGAACATCCGTCGGGCAGCGTCGTACAAAGTTGCCGCTTCGGCGTAGCGTCCCTGTCGTTGGCGTACTAGACCCAATTGCATCTGGTTAGCCGCGATCGCGAGATTGGCGGCGGGCGATTCGACACGAGTGATCGCGGCTTCGTAAGCGGTGGCGGCTTCATGCAGCCGCTGCAAATAAGTTAAACAGTCGCCGGTTTCTGCATCGGTGACTGCAACCATCCGGCCAGCGCTAGCGTTACCGGCGTCGGCCAACGCTCGAAATTGCTGGCGAGCTATGTTAAGTGCCCGCACGGCGGGTTCAGCGGCGCCAGCTAGCTTCAGCAATTTGCCCAGATGAAAATGGGCGTGGGCCAAATCGTAGCGGGCGCCGGCGTAAGCGCCGGGTCCGGCTGTCTCGCATTGGCGCAGCAGCTGCCGGGCAGCGTAGAGAGCATCTTCCAACGAACCCTCGTCGCGCAGCCGTTCGACGCGCAACCGTTCAGTTTCGAAACGGATCCGGCTCCAGCCGGATAGCGCCTGACTGGCCCGTTCGCGAGCAGCAACAACTTCGGCCAACGCCGCTGGGATGCCGAGGTTAGCCAATAACTGCTCTAGGCGGCTCGCCAAACGGGCGGTCCGTTCCGGATCGGAATGTTGCTGGTGATCGCGCAATAGCGCCAATAGGTTGGGTAGCTCCAGTCGCAGTATTCGGACAGCGCGAGCGTTATCTTTAAAATACTGCTGGTAGAGAACCGCCAACAATTGTTCCATGCCAGTGCGCCAACGTTCTCGCCAGGTCGGCCGTTGGCTTGCCGACAACTGGCCGGCCAAGTAATAGGGCAGGGCGGAATCGAAGCGCAGGTGGCCGTAACCTCGATTTTCGACTAGCTCCAGAGCAAGAAGCCGCTCGCAGAACGCATCGAGATCTTGTGTGTCGAGGGCCAGAGCTTTCCCCAAGGCGATTCGGTTCGCTCCTTCTTTGAAAAAGGCCAAAATAGATAATCGATCTCGGTCTTCGGTTGACAGTCGGCGCAGGGCCAATTCCAGACTCAAATAAAGCGGCCATTGCGGATCGTCGCCGTGCTGACGCAGCAATTCGGCTTGGATTGGGCGTAGCAGGGACAAGGTTGCTTCCGCACCTCGGGCGCCGATTTCCCGTGCCAAGCGTTGCAAGGCGCCCGGGTGTCCACCGGCTAGCACGGCGAAATCGCGCAGTTGCCGAAAACTGCGCCCGCTATCGGTAACCGGGGGGATTTCTCGGGCTGCAATTAGGGTCTTGCCGATCAAGTCGATGGCATCTTGATCGTCGAGGGGGCTCAGCGTCGTTTCTATCCAAGGCTGAGCGAAAGACGGTGGTCCTAGACGACCTAGCCCAAGCAGGCGGAGAGCCGGCCATTCGTGCAGAAGTTCTTTCCAGAGCTGGTCGAAGACTTCCTCGTGCTCCGATGGCCACCGTTCCGGTTGGTCCAACACAATCAGGGTCGGTTGTTGTCGCAGCGATTGTCGAAGATGATCGAGAGCTTGCCATAAGGTCGGATAACGTCCGACCGACCAGTGTTCCCCTTCTGAAAGCAATTGCCGGCCAACGGTTTCCAGCAACGTGCGGGGACTGTCAATGTCATCGCCTTGCACGTAGGCGACATAGCGATAGCGGCCACAGTGCGCCAACCAGTGGGTTAAGGCTGCGGCGACGGCTGTCTTGCCAATGCCACCAGGTCCTTTCAAGAAGATGGCGGATCTTTCTTCCAACAGCCGTTCGATGATCAGTAAATCTCGGCTGCGCCCGACGAAGCCAGTTGACGATAACCGGGGTAGTGAAGCCGGTGCGGACCGGGTTTGTTTGAGCAACTGGCGCCACAAGTCCAATGGAGGGCGCAGACACAGGCGAGGATCGCGCTGGCCCAGATATAGGTTGCAGCAAAACCAGTCTTGCAGATAGACGCCCCCGCCGCCCAAACCAGGCGCGCGATAGCTGTCGCTGGCCAGCCGGCGCTGACCGGTGAGCAAAGCCTGGCCGATCCGGGCGCCACGCAGCAGCTCTTCGTAAAATGCGGTCCAGAACCGTTGCTGAGTTTCGGTCGGCGTGTCGGGACGCAGGATCATCACCGCCGCGATGCCTGCCGTCAGCAGGGCGGATGCCAACCCGATTGCGGTAGCGGAGCCGGTTGCGTTTCTGGAATCGGCGCAAAGGACGACCAATCGAACGCGGTAGGTGGCGAGCAGGGAAGCCAGCGTCGTCGCCATGACGAAATGGGCTTCGCGACAGACGGGGGCTTGCAAGTCGTAGCTGGCTTCGAATCCGAGTAAGGTCGCGTCGTTGTCAGGATCGTCGCGGAGATAGCTGTCCAGATGGACGGCCGTAAACGGCCGTCCAGCGGCCCAGGCTTCATTCAACTGTTTTTCCAGTACCGCCAAAGTCGGAGGTTCGAGCACCTGCGATTCCACCAAGCCACCCAGCCCACCCAGTGCCTCCAGCAGCGGCAACGCACTACGCCGGTAATCGGGATGGCCGGTCGGCTCGGTATCGGGACGAGGGCTGATCGAAAGAATCCGCAGCGGTGGTGGAGCGGGCGGAAACACTTCGCCCCCGCCGGGGATCCGGCGCAAGAATTGAATCGGCTGCTTGCTTTGCATCAGGAAACCGGCCGAATCGTGCAGGAGTTCCCACGGTAGTTCGAGCACGCTTGCAGCGGTTGAATCCACCACGTCCGTCCGCACGACTAATCGGCGTTCGCAAGGATCCGGAGCGCTGCGCCAAGCGACCGTCAAATCTCGCGGGCCGGGTGCGTCCAACGTGGCTCCGTACAGCGCGCGACCCCATGTTTCCATCAGAGAATCGGTACGACGAGCGAAGTGCCGGAGCGTATCGATTGGCCAGCGGGGATGGCTATGCAGGTACCAATGCAAGAGTTCGCTAGCGGGTGCGGCGGGCAGCGGAACGTGCATCGCTCTAGCATCGATGGTCTGGGGTTGTCCAGAGCTACCGCTCAATCGAGCATGGAGTTGCCAAGAGTCGGGAGCGGTCGAACCATCCCGACTAAAGCTTAGCTCTAGCTCCACCGCGGGCGAGGAGTCGCGACTGCCGGACGCATCGCCGGGCGACGGTTTGCCCAAGGCGACCAGCAAGGCCGGCAACATTGTTCCCAGTCCATCGGCGGTCAACTGGATCGGAGCGGTTCGCGGCCGCGGGATGAACCATCGAGAAAGCAGGGAATCGTCCGCGCCCGGCAACAGTAGCGGAATCACCCGGTAGGCGTCGGCTCGCCGTCGTTCTACCTCCTGCGCCAGTTCGATTTCCCGGCGCAACCAGATCGGATCTCCGGTGTTCAGGCCGAGCACCACGATAACCTGCTGGGCTTGTTCGATGGCCCAGCGAACTTCGGAGGCGAGCCGGCCACTGCCGCGCAAGTTGTGGCTGTCGCGCCAGACACTCAAGCGAAAGGTTTCCAGCGCCACGCTCAGGTCCCGGGCAAAATCAGCATCGGGCTGGGCGTGGCAGATGAAAATGGAGGCAGCGGCCATCGCGTGCAGTTCCGGAGAAAGCGGTAAAGTTAGGGTAAGCATAAATAGCTTAACGCAAAAATGCTTGGGAGTACCCTTGAAATCAGGGCGGTCATCCCTATTTATTAGCCAACCCACGAGGCGTTCAATGGAACGCCGGAACCCGAAATTCGAGGAGGATCAATCATGACTCTGATGCGTTATGAACCCTTCAACCTGTTGAACCAGTTGCAGCGGGAAGTCAACCGGCTGTTCGATACCAGCCGGTTCGGCGACGAGGAAACCGGGCATCTGCTGGCCGACTGGGCGCCGGCGGTGGACATCAAGGAAGAGCCGGCCCAATTCGTTATTCATGCCGACTTGCCGGGCGTGGATATTAAAGATATCGATATCACGCTGGAGAACGGCGTGCTAACCCTGAAAGGCCAGCGGGCTAGCGAGAAGAAAGAGGAAACCGAGCAATATCGCCGAGTCGAGCGAGTGCGCGGTACCTTCTTGCGGCGGTTTTCGTTGCCGGATGTAGCCAACGCCGAAAAGGTGAGCGCCAAGTGCAAGGATGGCGTGCTGGAGATGATCGTGCCGAAGCGCGAGACGGCGCAACCGCGCAGGATCGCGATCGAAAGTTGATAAAACTAGATCGTCGGAGTGGCTGTACGTCGTGGTGCAGCGTCGGCGGATCGTGCGGAAAACGCGGGTTTCGACCCGCGTTTTCCGTTTGCATTGCGTGGGTCGCTCAAGCCGGTTCGTGCACGATTTCGCCCAAACCCGCCCGTCGAAGAGCGTCGTTTAGCAACCGGCGAACCTGGCCAACAGTATCCAGCGCCAACGCTTGTTGGGCCAGCTCGCGAGCTTCTGCCAGAGTAACGCTGCGTATCGCCCATTTGACGCGCGATACGCTAGTTGCGCTGGCGCTCAAACTGTCCACTCCCATTCCCAGCAGCAAGACGGCGGCACCAGGATCGGCCGACATTTCTCCGCAAAGATTGACCGATCGGCCGGCTCGACGACCGCTTTCGACGATATGGGCGATGGTCTTCAACATGGCGGGGTGCAGGCTGTCGTACAGTCCCGCTACCCGGGCGTTGTCGCGATCCACCGCCAGCAGATACTGGGTCAGGTCGTTGGTGCCGA
>DEHU01000207.1 GCA_002352125.1 Competibacteraceae bacterium UBA2792
CGGACCGCCGCCCAGGTTGCCGCGCGGCCGAGTTTGGTCAGGCGTTTGGCGCAGCCGGCGGCCACCAGCCCGGCGCCGCCGCGCCAGTTGGCCATCGGCCGTGGAACATCGCGGCGATTCCGGCTGAGCGGTCCAGTCGAGATTCACATTATCTCCCGCTAGGGAACGGTTGCAATTGACGAGAGGTGGCGATCATGAGCGATTCCTTTGAAAGCGACGTGATGGACGATCTGTTTTACGAATCCGCCGAAGGTCCGGCCCAGACGCGCGCGGACGAATTCGATGAGTTCGAGGGTTTCGAAGAGTATGACGCAATGGAAGAGGACGCTTACGAGGATATGGATGTCATGGACGCCATGGAAGATGCGGTCGCCGATGCCCTGGAAGCGGACGACGCCGACGAGTTCTTCCGCCGCTTGGCGCGCGGTATCGGCAGAGTTGCCCGGGGCGTCGTGCGGGTGGCCCGGCGGGTGGCGCCGGTGGTGGGCCGGATCGCGCGGACGGTGGCGCCGATCGCCAGCGCGATTCCCTTGCCTTGGACCCAGGCGATCGGCCGAGTGGCCGGTGTGGTCGGTCGCTTGATGGCCGACGAAGCCGACGAATTCGAAGCCTTCGACGAGCTGATGGACTTGGCCGAGGGCGAGGAAGCCATCGACGCCGCCGCACCCGTGATCGCCGGGCTGGCGATCCGCACCGCCGTTCCGGGTGCCGCTCGCCTGCCGCGCACCACGCGCCGGCAATTGGTCCGCAGCGTCAGCCAGGCCGTGCGGACCGTGGCGCGTCGTCAGGGACCTCAGGCAGCCCGGGCCATTCCGCAGATCGTGCGGAGCGTTCAAAGGACGGCTCAACGGCGCGGCCTGCCGGTGCGCGCCCTGCCACAGGCGATTCAGCGAACCGCCGCCCGCATCGCGCGTAGCACGCAACTGGTGCGCCGGCTGGCGGGAACGCCGACTCCGGCAAGACGCGGCGGCGCTTGCGTCAACTGTGCCAGAGCGCGCAGCTTCACCTTGCGCGGTCCGGTGCGGATTTCCATCCAGGGACAATAAACGGGTAGGAGGGAGCGAAGGTCATGTTGGCTCGTGCGTTCTTGCAGACCAAGATTGTCGCGCTGACCGCTCGCGCCCGGCGACTCACCCGCATGGATTACGATTCGGTGGGCATCCGGCCGCAAGATATGCCCTTTGCGCCCTCGCCGGCCCATTTTCAGGCGGCGAACCAGCGGCTGGCGGCGATCAATCGCGAGATCGAGCGCCGCCTCGAACACCTGCGACGGATTTGGCGGAGTGCGTCGCTCGACCGGGTCTTGATCGATATCGCCTTGGTGGAGCGGGAACTGGATCGGGCGCGGCGCAGCTTCGGGCTGTTTTTCGAGGTGTTCAGCCAGCGCGGCTCGACTTTCGCGCCAACCTTGGCGGCGCACGATGTCATCGCGGCGGATTGCTACGCCGCCATCCGGCAAGCGGCGCCGCGCATTTTTCGCGGCCCGCTGCTCAAGCCGCTGTGCTACATGGAACACGGCTTTTCCCCGGCCACCATGCGCCGGGGCGTGTTGCTCAACCGCTTGCTCGGCGAACCGAATCCGTTCCCGTTGATCCGCATTCCCTGGGATCGGGATAACCCCTGGCAGAGCGTGTTTCTGCACGAGGTTTCCCACAACCTGCAAGCCGATCTCGGCATCTGGCAGGAGAACCGTCAAGCGGTGTTGCGGCGCATTTTCGGCGCTAGCGGCGATCCCGGCATCGCCCGCACTTACGGCCGCTGGCACAAGGAAATTTTCGCCGATCTGGCGGCCATTTTGCTGGGCGGACCGGCGGCGGCCTGGGGCATGGCGATTTTTCTGGCTCATCCCGCGCCGCGCACCCTGACCTATCGGCCGGGCAGCGCCCACCCCACGGCGTATCTGCGCATCCACATCCTGGTGGAAATGCTCAGGCGGACCGGGTTCGGCAACGACGCCGAACGGCTGCGGCGGGTTTGGGAGGAGCTTTACAACCCTCGGCGCTTTCACCGCCTGCCGGCGCGTTTGCTGATGACCTCGGGGCAGGTGATTCCCCATGTGGTCGATGAAATCGCCTTTCAGACCCGGCGCAATCTCGCCCAGCGGGCGCTGGCCGACATTTTGCCGTTCGGCCCGGACGACGAACGGGCGATTCACGCCGGGGCACGGCAACTGGTAGAAGGCCGGGTTCCCAGAGATCTGCCCCCGCGCCATCTGGTCAGCGCCGCCAGCTACGCCTTGGCGAGCGGTCGCGTCGCGCCCCGCGCGCTGGCCCGCCAGGTGATTGGCGCGTTAAACGAATTCAATCGGCAACCGGTTTCCGTTCCGCATGCGCCGAACCTGTTGCCGGCGGCTGTCGCCGCGTGAGATTCGAACACACATTCGCATGATGAGGTAAAGGATCATGGCATCGAACAACCCGTTTTACGGCAGCTCCTCGTCACCCAGCACCGCAATGCCGGCGAATGGTTCCACGCAGCGGCTGGCGCTGGACAACATGATTCGGCGGGAGCTTAAAGTCGGCGACCCAAATGATCCGGCACAGATCGCACAAGCCCTTTTAAATCGATATAAAGAAAACTCACGGGCTATTGCGATCAGTCAAGAAGCGAAAGGATTGCCTTTTTTACTTTCCACTCCGTCATCCACGGTTTCAACTCAAGCTCTAGCCTACTCCGATGCTGAGTTGCAGCAGGCGAAAGGGGACGTAGAACGTGATTTGCAAGAATTATCAACTAACACATTACTGAAAGACATCACCCCGGAGATTCAGGGTTGGACGCAAGCTATTCGTACATTAATCACCGAAGGTACGAATGCCGCACAATTTGGTCTCGACCCTCGACAACGGGACAAGGTGTTTTCGGTGCGTCGCCAGTTGGGTCTTTATGCGCGTATGGCTAGACTGGTTGGAGCTTTAACACCGACTATGAGTTTGGTTTATCGTAAGCTCGCACAGAGCCTCGACGAAGTGACTGCATCTCTTTTAGTAATGGTTGGCGAGGCAATGGCCAGCGCTGGATTTGGCGGGAACCGCTTCTTGTTACAAATACCCTACAATGAATTGCAGAGTCGGCGTGATGCGGTTATCAATTCCTTACGGAATTTGGTCGGATCGGCACAAGAAGCCTTTAGCCAAGATACTTATTCTTGGGGAATTCATGACTATAGGCTTCTGGTAAGGGAACTCGAAAATCGGGGCCAGGGAGATTTGCGTATTCTGCTCGACGAGAATGAATTAGCGCGAATCATGGACGACATTATTCAGCGCGCCGCCCGAGGTAGCATCGAGGGGTTGCGCCAGTTAGGGGTAACCGTACAATTGGATTTGGAACGCTTCCTACGTCTTATCGTGATCAGTAGAGATGTGGCAACAACTGATTCTCCCGCTTTAACTTCATTTCAGGATACATTGGCCTTGTTTGTGGAGTCGTTTAACCCCGCTGGTGGTTTCAGGCTTCTACGCATAGCGCGCCCGCCCATTTTATTCTATGGATTGTATGGCATGGGCACGATGGTTCCAGCGGATCAGCGCATCTTGCAATTGACGATTACCCGAACACTTTTAGCCGATGAATTGGATAATTACTTGGGTTGTGACTGCGAACAAGACGCCGTGATTTTCCAGGTATTGCTCGATAAGGTGCTTTTCGATATTGACCGAGCGATTGACCTTTATGCTGTGGGCCACAACGACTTTGGCATCCCCGAACAACGCGCCGCAGCCTACGGCTATGTGATTTGCGCGCTGGGCATATATATGAGCGCCATGGAAGATGCTCTTGCCGGAAGACGTCAGGATATTTTTGATCGTATTAGAGGCCGTCTAATCAATACAGTTACTTTTCTGTTTCCGCCAAACGGACCATTAACGGATCTTCAAGGCAATCAATTGAGAAATCCTCAATTATGGGACGGTGGCGTGAACAATCAGTGGAATCCAGTAGCTACCCCAAATGATATTGATAATATTAACATACTGGGATTCAGCCGCCGATCTATTCCTGAAATCCAAATGGGACAGATATTTCTACAAGAACTTCAGGTGCAAATAGTACAAGAACATGAATTGCAACATCTTGTTGAGGCGATGGCTCCAGCTCGTGTTCGCCCGGAAACATTGTTTGATGAGGTGCGCGGTGTATTAAGCATAGCGACTAGACTCATCCAATAGATCTTGTGATCGATTACGTATTTGCTGGGATAGTTGTCTAGCTCAGGTGGTTACGAGGAGAGAAAAATGACCCCATCACAAAACCAACTTGAAATACAAAAAGATCAGTATTTTGTTGTAGCAAATACTGCAACAAAAAAAAGCCGAATAGGTCAAGTCAAAACAACTGGTAATCCCACTTCATATGAAATTGTAGAGGATAATTCCAATGGCACTTTTGAGATTGACAAAGATGGTAACCTAGCTGTCAAAAAAGCAGACGGCTTAGAGGGTCAAAAGTACACGCTAAGGATAAAAGCTGAGGATAATCAAAAAAATTCCAGCGATGAATGTATTGATATTTATTGTTACTCTATTGAGAAAGGGCAAAACTTTACAGTCCCGGAAACAGCTGATAACCAGGAGCTAGTTGGCAAGATAATAATCTCGCCCGATAAAGGAAAGGTGAAAAAATTCGAAATCAAAGGTGGAAATGATGATAAAGGAGTTTTTTATATTCAACCCGATACAGGTCAAATTTACGTGTCTCAAAACCAGTTCCTGGATTACAATACCAAATCAATTTATGAGATTGACGTGAGTGTTAATGTGGACGGTTGTCAATGCAAGGATGAGTTAATTAAAATAATGGTGTGGGGTATTGTTGCTAATCAAGAGTATAATGTCAAGGAAACAACAAAATCCAGAGAAAGCGTCGGCAATGTTATAGTAAACGCACCTGGCTCCCACGGCTTCTACGATATTAATTTCCTTGATAAAAATACTCCCTTTGATATCGAACTAAGAACTGGATCAATCAAGCTAAAGCCGAACGTATCATTGAATCGTCAGAAAAAATTAAGGTACAAAATAGAGACAGAAGCTACCTATAATTCTCAAAAATCTCGGAGAGAGATCTATATCAATATAATCTTTGATAAGCGTATGTTCGATGAACTTGCTAGAGAAGCAACTATGAATAATCCATTGAAAAAAACCAAAGAGCAGTTGTTGGATTTCACTGTTCCAAATACAACCGAGAGTGCTCAAGGCGCAATTGAAAAGCGTTTGGGTCAGATTGCCGAGATCCTTAAAAATAGGCCATAGCAATTTTTCCTGCCTTTAGGAGCAAGACTGAATCGGCTTGAGGAAATAATGTTGGCCAGAGATTCCCGACAACCTGCTTCTGATTTTGGAGATATGTCATGAGCTTTAATACTACCGAAACCATCCAAAGGTTATGGGAGACGTTTCTCCGGGAGCAGTTGGCCGCGCTGCCGCCGGAGCAACGGCAGCAGTACGAGCAGCAATTCGAAGACCGTTTCGGCGAGTTGCTCAAAAACGCAGCCAACGGTGGAGCGGATGGCTTCCTGGATTTGATCGGTTTTGGCGGCAAGGGGCCGGTGGAGTTTGAAACCCTGACCTACCCCTACATCCAGCCCGATTTCGACGACTCCGTCGTTCCGAGCCAGCTTCATGCCGCCGCCGAGCTGTATTACATCTACCAGCACGAGCGGATGAAGATCTTCCAAGTCGTCGAAGTGCTATTGCGGCTGTTCCGCCTGGGCAAGATGCGCATCCAGCGCGGACCCGGCGCGCGGGGCCTGTACTTGCTGGAGAAATGGAAACCGCTGCGCTACAACCAGCGCGACCGCATGATCGCCTATCGGCGCGCTTTCAACTACGGCACCGTGCAGGAACCCGCCGGCGCAATCGTGAACCGCAATTTTCACCGGCAAATCGTCGGCTTCATGGTGGCGCTGGCCCAATATTTCCGGGATTTGCTGATCGGCGAAGTCATTCGCGGCGGGCAACTGATCGACCAGCGGCCGTTCGGCTCCATCGGCACGGTGCAACGCATCGGCCTGGATTTGCGCTACGCCCTGGATCGCGCCACCTACGGCAACATCTTCTCGCTGACCATGGAAACCGGCCACTACCTGAAATCGGTGCTGCAACTGCTTGACGCGCCCGACATCAAGAAAGCCTTCGACGCCAACACCAAATGGGACGTGGTGGAAATCGTCTCGAACCGCTACCTCGGCGGCGTCGCCGAACCGTCGCAGCGCGCCAAGATGGCGGAAAGCGGCCGGCGCATCCTGCAATTTATCGCCGACAACGACTTCAAGACGGCCATCGACCCCATTCTGTTCCAATCCACCGTCCGGCCGATGGGCTCTCACGCCGAAGCTTGGCTGGCGGCTTATCGGATGACGCCGGAAGGCCGGGGGTTTTCGGGGGTGACGCCGGCATTGCGGAATGTGTTGGGAATACAGCAGACGGCTGGGGCGGCGATGTAATACCGAAGCAGGATACCGATCCATGAATTTCACCGATGATGAGTTGGATGCAATCGTCGATGACCTATTCGGCGACTTCTTTCTTTTAGACGAAAATGCCGATTGTGCGCGTGGAGGAGGCCCTCCGAGAGAGCCGAGAATCTCTGCGGGACTTTGGCAGGCGCGCCGCTGGGATGCGATCATACGCAGGTTGCAACAATGGGGTGTTCGCCCTGAAACCATCGGTACCGAGCAACCGCAGGTAATCGCCAAAGTACCGCCCGTCATTCATCGTAGGCGAGGAGGTGTTCCGCAGCCGAAGCGGTTGACCACTGCTCCGAATCAGCCGGATATTCAGGCCGTCGATCCGCGATCAGGCCGACCTATCGCTATTGAAGTGGATCGCGATCCCCAGGAATTGGAACGAAAAAAACGAATAGTTACTAAAGTCAATCCAGATGCAAGGGCGGCATTTGAGTTGATGAATGCCCTCACGGGCCAGCCTATAGAAACCCACGTTTGGGATCCTCTCAAGCGTCGTTTCTCGGTTCATGACGGCGGTGTGCGGCAGCGTGATGTGCTGGATTTTGAGTGGGTATGAATCGTGCAAGTTGGAAGTTGGTTAGTGTGGCATCGCATTTCCCAGCTAAGTAGATGTTCGAACTATGAACGCCGTGATTCCTGATTTGAACGTCACCATCAGCCACCCGCGTTGGACGTGCGTGCTGGATCCGACGCTGGCTTTATCGCGCTACGGCTTACCCTTGGTCAAGCAATTGAACGAGGTGATGGAACTGTGGGTAGGCCGAGAACTTTGGCATATTCTCGATAACACCTATTTCTATTTGGAGCAGCCCGAGTCGCTGCTGCTGAATCGGTTCGCATCTGCCTCCGAGACGACGGAGGATCGCGCCAGGGTACAGGAAATCGTTTGGGCCTTGCGGGAATGGGAGCGAATCCGCATGGAGACGGATCTCTCGGGCCTGAAGTTGTTCTGGATTGGCGACAGGTTGGGCGAATCTTTATTGCCCGCCGAAGCAGACGCGAAAATGATCTGGCGCTACGAAGCCTTTGCGGAATCCTTGGCCGGCTCGCCGGATGATCGCACGGCCTTCAACGAAGTCCTCTTGACCGCTTTTCGCGACGTGGTTGCGCTGGCCGCCGCGCAAGGCTCGGCCTTCATCCTGACCCAGTTGCCGGAAGGCGCAACGGCCAGTTCTTCGCCGGTTATCTGCAACGCGCTTGGCGGCTGGGGCGTACCCTGCAAAGCCATTCCCGCGCAAGATCCCTGGGCTGCTCTGGAGCGCGATTGTTTGCGCCGCCTCGTCGCTCGGGCAGGACTCGTCAAGTGGTTCTGGGCAGGATTGCGTCTTGTTGTATTGCATTTATTGGTCAACAATACCGCTATTGCATCATCGGATTCAAAAAACGTGTCCTCTGAAGGACCCTTCTTTGCTGAAGAAAGTCTATTGGATCTTGCGGAACACCAAAAACCCGCTATTAATTTTTGGCAAAGTGCCCAAGCGTTTTGGTATTCGCTTTAAGGGGAACACGTCTATGAGCGCTGCTGGATTGCTTCGCCGAAATCATCCTCGTATCAATCAGGCCGACCTCGTGATGGTGGTGGTGGCCGGGCAGATTGCCCATCCCATCGGTAGAACCAACCTCTACCGCATCGGTCATGATGGCGTCCCGCGCGTGCTGCCCGCTACCGGCGGTATCGTACTCAACCAGCGGATCGGGGATCGTTGCGTAGGGCTGGCTGGGGACCACATCGAACCGGGGGTTACGCTGCATAACAATCAACGCGAGGTTGTAGGTCCGCGAAACGGCCCCAATCAAGCGCTGCTGACTTACGCCTGCGTCGGCAATCGCGCCGAGGTGATCGGCGGCCCGTGTCGAGGCCAACAGGGTTTGGTGACCGGCAAACACGGCGGCATCAATCATATCCTGGTGGATTTCCCGCCCGAGGTGCTCGGACGGTTGCAGATCGGCGACCGCGTCCAGATCCGTTCCTGCGGCTTGGGTTTGAGCTTGCTGGATCATCCCGAAATCAAGGTATTTAACTGTTCCCCGGCCTTGCTCAAGCGCTGGGGACTGCGCGAACAGGACGGCGCGCTCCAAGCGCCCGTCACCCATGCAATACCCGCCGCTATCATGGGCTCCGGACTAGGCAAGAACACCGTCTGGGGCGGCGATTACGACATTCAACTGTTCGACGACAGCATCCGCGAGCGCTATCGGCTAGGCAGTTTGCGGTTCGGGGACATGGTCGCCATCATTCACGGCGATACCCGCTTCGGTCCCATTTACCGGCAGGGTCGAACCACCATTGGGGTTATCGTTCATGGCGACAGTACGGTGAGCGGTCATGGGCCGGGTGTGACGGTATTGCTCAGCGGGCCGGCGCAACGGCTACGGCCAATCTACGATCCGCAAGCCANNAAGCCAATCTGGCGGTTATTTTCAATCTGCGCTCGTTACCGCCAGCGCGAAACTATCTGCCGCTAACAGCGCGACGCCACGCGGATTTGCCCAGAGCGGTAGCAATTGATCGCCACCGAAAGATGATTGCCGCGAGGTCGTAAATTCGGTGGCATAGGTGAGTGCTTGCCTCCGCAAGCGTACCTGATCGCTCACCTGAAAATTGAACTCCAATGTGTCCTCAATCGGTTCGGGTCAAAATACCAGATAACTTTTGCCTAGGTACTCACTTAGAAAGATCGTTTCTTCAGAAAGTCTTAGATACTGCTGTATAAGCAGCAACGGTTTGCATAAGCGGTTTATCAAAAACTGAGACATGGAACGGGAGGATCGTAACGTGAAATTGATCTCCAAGAAAAACATGGATTTTGGGCAAGAACCTACGTATAAAGCGATTGGCGAATTCAAGCTCGAAGACCGTTGCTTTTTTATCGTCGAAGAGGGCAATAATACAATTGGTTCTTCGGCCACTGATAATGTTAAAACAGGCGTTGATGTTGGTCACGTTGAAATTGAGGGTAAACATTATAGTATTATCGAATTGAAAATTCCTGTAGAGGCAGAATGCGATTTTACCACTATCCTGACCGAGCGGGAACTCGAAATTGCGACCTTGGTCGCGTTGGGACGACCTAATAAACAGATTGCCGATAGGCTGTACATCAGCGAATGGACGGTTTCCACCCATCTACGGCGTATCTTCGTCAAATTGGGGGTGCGCAATCGCGCCGCAATGGTTTATCAGTGTCGATCACTGATTGGAGTAGTCGGGCGTTAAGATTTAAAGATGGCAGTATATTTACTGCCGTGAGTGTTCATGAATCTAGCGACGACGACTGGGATGGTGGGTCGCCTCTTCTCCCTTCGCCAGATCGTCGGCTACCCCAGCCCATATTTGCGCCTTTGCCCCTGCTGACCGAGTTTCTGGTCGAGGAGAAAGGGGGAGAGCATGTTTTTTATGTATTCTTCTTTTAGCTGAGCCGCTATTTCACCTGCTTTCTTTCTTGTCTCTCCTTGCTCTTGAGTTACTTTTAAGAAGCGGACAATTCAATTCGATGCCGCGAGCGCCACGTTGGTAAAATCGAGTAGTTCCCGTGCATGGTTTTCGATTATCCTCACCATGATGCTCAAATCCAGCTTGCGGTATTCGTGCACCAGAATATTGCGGAAACCGACCATCGCTTGAAGAGCGCGCATCGTTGATTCGTCGATCAGTCCGGCACGCTGCAACAACTCAAAGCTGTCTCGACTATCTTGAGGCAAACCCAGTTTTCTAATTTTGATCAGATGGTTGGCGATATCAATCGACAGTTCGCAAGCCCGTTGCAGGTTCATGGCGATGGCGTCCTGCTTGAGAAAATCCTGCTCGAACGGTAATCCGCGATCCAGAGCGTAGTACTTGCCGATTTGTTCGAGACAGCGCTCGATACTGACTTTTTTGTTGAGGACGACTTCGTTCATACGTCGTGAAACCTCCCGCTTCGCAGCCCTTTGGCCAATACTTCGCGTCGTTCCTGGTTCAACTTCTGATAAAAGGATAGCGTCAGCATCTCGAACTCATCCGCCGCATACTCGTCGCCACAATAAATCCGACGATCTGCCGCGATGATTTCTTTCCGAAAGACTGTAGGCATCTGCCGCAGATCGATCAAATCCACTGCCTTTCCGAGCCGGCATTCCAGCTCGAACCATAGCGGACCGAGCGCCAGCGAACCGGTTTCCCGAATCTTTTCCGGTGGTAACAGCAGGGCAATATCGACATCGCTGTTTGGCCGCTGATACTCTGTATCGTAGGAGCCAAAGAGATAAATGGCCTGAACATCGGGGTAATGGTTCAACACGGCTTCGATGATCAGACGGTGATTTCCCATTGCTTGATCGCTCCTAATTTTTTTGGTTTTTATTCGCCGGAATTGGAAGGGTTCACCGGATTGGGCCACCACGGCCTATTGTCGGGCAAGGAAGGAAGAGGAACAACGGCGCGGCCGATAAAAAACGCCGGCCCTGTGGCCGGCGAGAGGGATATGTCGAAGCTGGTGCCTTGACCAGATCGGGGCAAGGGAGCTAGTGGGCGAAGTAGGCGGCGGCGATCCGTTCGTGAAGTTCTCCGAAGCCGATTTGCAGGTTATCGATGAATTCGTGAAGCGCTTCGTGTTCGTGAGCGAGGTCTGGCACTGTCGCCGCGCTCAACCGCTGCTTAAGAGCAGCGATACCGGCGAGCGGTGTCGCATTCTTGGGTAACTCCTGTAGGTAAATTTCCAGTTGCTTCAGACAAAACGACACGGCTCGCGGGAACGATTCGTCTTGCAACAGGAACTTCAGCACGTCCGGCCCCCCCACCCGCAGCCGTACCTGCTGGCGGTACATTTGATAGGCGCTCAGCGATTTCAGCACGCTCATCCACTGAATACTTTCGAACGGGTTTTGCTCTTTTCGTTCGACCGTGGCGCTTTGGGTTTGGCTGCTTTCGGTTCGATCCTGTTCTTGCGCTTGCTTGAGCATCGCCGGTTGGCCGGCGCGAGGTAACAGATTGGCCGAGCGCACGTCTAAAATCCGGGTAGTCATATCGGCGCGTTCCAGAAAACGGCCTAGCCACACGAAATCGTAAGCCGCGGTGCGGCTCATCGAACCGGCTAGCATGCCGTTGATCTGCTGTGCGCCGTGGATGACGCGGCGCAGGAATTCGAACCGGCCGCGCCGGGTCGGAACGTGGTCGCGAGCGAAAATATACAAACCATTGATCTGTTCCCAGGCTTCTTGCGGCACCGTGTCACGCGTGGTGCGCAAGTTTTCGCGGGCGCTCGCCAAGCTGGAGATGATCGATCCCGGGTTATCGCTGTCGCTGATCAGAAACTTGACAACGGTGCTCTCGTCGGCGAGCCGGTTTGGATCCTTTTCGAAAAACTGTTTTTCGGCGCCGACGATGAAAATCAGCGGTAGCCAGCCGAACGTCATGTTGCGCGGCAGATCCAGCAGCAAGTTGGTGTTGACGTTGATGATGCGGGCGGTGTCTTCAGCCCGTTCGATGTAACGAGCCATCCAATAGATGTTCTGGGCGACGCGTGACAGCATGATTAGAAGCCCTCGGTATCGACGATCCAGGTATCTTTGCTGCCGCCACCCTGTGAGGAGTTCACGACCAGCGAACC
>DEHU01000117.1 GCA_002352125.1 Competibacteraceae bacterium UBA2792
GCGATCAGGGTGTCCATGTTGGCGTTGTGATGGCGAAATTGCCGCCAAGCGCCAATGAAAAAATGACCGCCGCCGTAGACCGTTGCCGCCAGAGTAACCAAGCCGATCGCAATCCAAAACATTTGGCCGTTTGGTGTCGCCAACGTCGGCAGCCAGCCGGCCATGTCCGCGAGCATCAAGGGTGCCGCGACGGCACCGGCGGCGATGGCGTTGCGAGTCAACCGCCGGTAACGAGCACGTTCGGCGCGGTCGCGTTCTTCGATCTCGGCGTCATCATCGCGCAGTTCGGCGGCGTCGTAGCCCGCCTCGCGGACTGCCGCGATCAACGGTGCGGCCTGCGGAGCGCCGACCACTTGGGCGGTGCGTTCGGCCAGGTTCACGGTGGCTTCGACGACGTCGGGCACGCCACGCAAGGCGGTTTCGACGGCGGCGACGCAACCGGCGCAACTCATGCCCCCGATGGCCAGGCGAAGCGGTTTGGTTGGGGTTGTGGCCGGCATGGAAGGTCTCTCCTGGGTGCGATGGGGGCGAGAAGCACGCCTAAAAAAACTTCGTGATCCGAAAAACGGGTTCCGATGCGAACGCGGACGATAGGCGCTAAACTTATCCGTATGACCCATTTTGGCCGGCTCTCGTTCGCGCTCGCCCGGGGTTCTTCGCCGCCGGTTCCCGCTCGATTCGAAGCCGCTGTATCGACCCGACAAATATGCACATCTTGGTGGTGGACGACGACTCGAACGCATTGCGGATCATCGCAGCAATGCTGCGCCGCTGGAACTACGAAGTCACCGTGGCGCGCAATGGTCTGGAAGCATGGGAAATTTTGCGGCAAGGACGGATCCGCTTGGTCATCAGCGATTGGATGATGCCGGGTTTGACCGGCCCGGATTTGTGTCGGCGAGTGAGGGCTGCCGAGTTTTCCAATTATATCTACCTGATTTTGTTGACTGGCCGCAACGACAGAACGTCGCTGGTGCAGGGCATGGATGCCGGAGCCGACGATTTTATGGTCAAACCGGTCTACCGAGAAGAACTGCGGGTGCGCGTTCGCGCCGGCGAGCGCATTTTGCGGCTGGAGGAAGAACTGGAAGAGCGCAACCACCGCCTCGACCAAGCCAACCGCACGCTGTCCGAGGCGTACACGACCATTCGTCGCGACCTGGAGTCGGCCGCCGTCATGCAGAAGGCGTTGCTACCGCCCCCGCTACGGTTACCCGCGATCACAGTCGATTGGTTGTTTCAACCGAGCTCTTTCGTTGCGGGCGATATTTTCGATTACTTCGTGACCGGCGATGGGGGTTTGCTGAGCTTTTATCAGCTCGACGTGGCCGGTCACGGCGTGCCGGCCGCACTGCTGTCTTTTACCCTGAGCCGGCTGTTGTCCCAAGGATCCGAGGAAAAACGGCTGTCCCGACAGGAAACCGGTCTAGGCAAGGAGGCTATCCCGCAACGAGTGGTGGGGGAGTTGAACCGGCGGTTTCAATCGGACATCGATCCACTTCCATATTTTACCATGATTTACGGTAATCTGGATTTACATTCCGGCCAGGTGAATCTGACCTTGGCCGGGCATCCTCAACCGATTTGGTTAAGTCGCGCCAGCCGCCAAACCAAACTGATGGGTGGCAGCGGTTTTCCCGTTGGCATGTTCCCCGAGATCGGATACGAAATCACGACTTTCGAACTGGCGCCCGGTGATCGGCTATTTTTGTATTCGGATGGTGTGACCGAATGCGATAACGTTGCCGGCGAACTGTTTTCCGAGCTGCGGCTGAGGCAGCTACTGGAAGAAACAGCCGATCTGCCAGTTTCGGCAGTGACCGAGCGCGTCGGGCAAGCGCTTCGAGCGTGGAAAGGCGACGATAATCACCAAGACGATATCACTTTGCTGGTATTGGAGCGCGAACCACAGCCATGACCCAGACAATCAGCTTGGCTATCGAAAGCCGACCCGAATGCATCGAACTACTCAGTTGTGCCGTGCAAGGCTTGTGCCGGCTGGCGGGCTTATCCGCAGCCGACATCGCCAAGATCGAGTTGGCCGTGGTCGAGGCCGTCAACAACGCGCTCGAACACGCTTACCGCAACCAGCCCGGCCATCTGATAGTCGTGGAGTTCCAGCTCGCTGCGGGGCGGGTCAGCTTGTTGGTGCGCGATGGAGGGGAAGCCATGGATCCGCAGAAACTGGCCACAGAAGAATTTGTGGAGCCGGATCCGGCCAGTCCGGAGACTTGGCACATGCGCGGTCGCGGCTTGACCATCATCAAATCCTGCGTGGATTCAGTCGAGTACCAAGTGCGGGATGGAGTGAACACCTTGGCCATGAGCAGGACGCGCGGTGATAGTGGGCCGCAGTCGGATTGAGCGGCGCTTTGGCGCTTTCATTATTTTTTGAAGCTATCGGGATATCCGAACATGATTTTGACAGATCGCAATGTCGATGGCATCGATATCGTCTCCCTGGCGGGGCGGCTGGTCATGGCCGACGTGCCGCAGGTTCGCCAGCGTCTGCTGGCGACGGTCGAGCGGGGTGGCGGCAAGCTGATTTTGGACTTGAGGGAGGTGGGATTCATGGATTCCAGCGGCCTTTCGGTGCTGGTATCGGTGCTCAAGGCCGTCCGGCTCAGGAACGGCGATGTGGTGCTGCTCCATTTGAATCCGACCGTGCGCTCTTTGATCGAATTGACTCGTTTGCATCGGGTTTTCGCGATTTGCGACGACGAAGCGGCGGCGCTGGCTCGATTGCGTTAACCGGACGCGATCGACGCGTTCCACTTCTCGCGCCCGCCTTTTGCGTCATCTGCTCCGGCGTGGCCCAAAAGCCCTTGGGTCGTGGCTCGCGCGACCGTGAATTCCGGTCGGAGCCGTTTGTTTTTTCTATGCGCGAAAGCTGTTAATCTTCAATAAAAACCAGGAGGGTTTACATGCCGGTTCGACACGTCCTTGTGGTAGATGATTCCAAGTCCGCGCGGTTGATGCTGCGCAAGATGTTGCAGGGATTTGGTCTTGTAGTGGATACGGCGGATTCCGCCGAAGAAGCGCTGAATTATCTGCACGGCCAACGGCCGGACGCGATTTTCATGGATCATACCATGCCCGGTTTGGACGGGCTGGCGGCGGTGCGGCAAATCAAGCGCGATCCGGTGCTCGCGGTGATTCCCGTCACGATGTACACCTCCAAGGACGAGCCCGCTTATCAGGACGAAGCGCGTGCGGCTGGCGCCATCGGCGTACTGGTCAAGCCGGCGACGCCGGATGCGCTCGGTGCCATCTTGGACCAGATGAACGCCTTGTTCGACGCCGCCGTCGCGTTGAGCACCAACGTCCCGCTGTCCCCGCCTCCCGTTCCGGCTGGAGAGACGGCGACGACCGAACAATTCGAAAAGCTCGCTCTCGAAAAAGCCGAACTGGTGGTCTACGACGCAATCGAGTCTCAAGTGTTGCCGCTGATCAACGACGTGATCGCTAAGCTGCGGCGAGATCTCGGAACGGGTCAGGAAGAGCTGTGCGGCCGGATCGCGATCCAAGCATGCGAGGCGCAGTTTGCAAAATGGCAACCGCCGCCACCGGATCCGCACGACGCCCATGCAGCGGTCGAGGCTGCGGTGCAAACCCGGTTGACTCCTCTGCTGGACGAGCGGCTTCAGGCGTTTCGGCGCGAAGGACAGGCCGAAGCCGAGAAGCGGGCAAGCGAAGTGGCGAACCAAATTTGCCAGAGCCAGTTACACGAACTCTCCGAGCGGTTGGTGCGCCAACTGAGCACGCGTTTTACCGAGGCGACCCATAAAGCGGAAGAGACTGCCCGCGAGGCCGCGCTCCAGGCCGCGC
>DEHU01000018.1 GCA_002352125.1 Competibacteraceae bacterium UBA2792
CGCTTGCGCTCGGTGATGTCGTAGATCAGGGTCAGTAGCACCTCCTGCGCGCCCAGCCGGACAATTTCCGCCGACCACAGCACGTCCACAATCGCGCCCGTCTTGGTCCGAAAGCGCACTGGCGCATCCCGCAAACACCCCTCCCGCCGCAGTCGCGCAATTCCCTGTTCCCGCACCTCTGGATCGACCCAAAGGTTCATTTTTTTGGAGGTATGTCCAATCACCTCCTCGCGGCTATAGCCCAGCAATTTCAGCCAGCGGTCGTTCGCGTCAAGACAACAGCCGGTTTCGATGACGGAGATGATCATCGGCGCCGGGCTGGCATGGAACACTTTGGCGAAACGTTCCTCACTTTCCTGGATTTGCTTGAGCAGCAGATAACCGGAGAGGGCGTCGCTCACTCGCTCGGCGATGGTGTGGAACAACCGTTGCTCCGCGTCGGTCCACCGCCGGTCGTAAGCGCACTGGTGGATACCCAGCACCCACGGCTGGCCCAATTGCGGTCGAAGCGCGATCGTCATGTGGGTTCGGATGCTATGGCGGCGGACGATGCTCGGAGCTTCGGACATCCCGGCGAAATCGGAAAGCACGGGGCCATGGTGGCGCAACGTCTGTTCGATATCGCGCCTGAAGGCGTCATCCGGGACGATTTCGACGCCATCCGGGGTGATTTCGGCGCCGGATGCGAACACGCCGGGCCATTCGGGCCGGGTCGCCTCGATCCGGATGTGGAAGGTAGCGGCGCCGGGGTCGCAGGGATGAAGGAAAAAGGCGCGGTCAGCCTGGAAGATGTCGAGAATCGTGGTGGCCAGTTCAGTCAGGAGATCGGCATCTCGTTCCGGTCGCGCGAGGATGCGCGAAACCCGGTCCAGGTTCTCCAAAAAGCGCGCGTTGTCGCACAGGATATGGTCGGATTCGATGTGTTGCAGGGTGTGGGCGATAATTTCCGCCACCATGCGCAATAACCGAATTTCTTCTTCCAGCCATGTCCGTTCGGTAGTTACGGCATCGAAACCGGCGAAGCCGCGCAGTGTTCCACCCCAACTTATGGGAACGCAGAGCAGCGAGCGGACATCGCCTGCCAGCATGATCGTTTTGAGGGCGGTGCCGTCCGATAGCACAGCGGTCCGCACGGAAACCGCCTCGCCACGTCGCAGCCAATCGTAGAACGGTTGGTAGTCCGCAAGCGGCAGGTTTTGCGCGCCTTGGATTTGGGGATGAACACCTTGGGCGCACCACTCGTGGGTGTTGCTCGCGGTCGAGCCATCCGGCGCAATCGTGAAAAGGTAGCTGCGGTCGGCCTGTGTCAGGCAGCCGATACGCTCCAGCGCCCAGTTGACGCGGGCATCGAAATCTTCCCAGCCCGGTTTGATCATCAGCGCCGAGATTTCGGCCTGCGCCTGCTCCAGATCCAGGTGATAGCGCAACTGGGTTTCGGCGGCTTTGCGGTCGGTGATGTCTTCAAAAACAACGCAAATCCGATCCGTCGTATCCCAGGGCCGGTAAGCGTTGCAGGCGTAAAGCCCTTCGGTCGGTGCGTGATACATCTCGAAGGTTTTGGGATTGCCGGTCACCGCCACCTCGCCATAAACCTCAAACCAGCTTGGCTCCGTGGCAGGCCAGATCTCCAATACGGTCTTACCCTGGACCTCGTCCAACTTTAAACCCGAGACCTTTTCGTAGGCGTCGTTGAAATAGGCAAAACGACAGTCGATATATCGACCATTCGCATCGAATACCGACCCCCAGATCACGAAGGCGTTGGCCATGCTCCTCATGAGCCATTGCATTTCCTGGGCGTGCTTTTTCAACGCCTCCTCGGCGCGTTTCTGCTCGGCGATATTTAGGTGTGTCCCGATCATGCGCACGGGCCGGCCAGCCGCATCCCATTCCACGATCTTGCCGATGGAGCGCACCCAGATCCACTCGCCGGCGTGGGTGCGCAGGCGGAATTCGGCCCGGTAATCGGATCGCTTGCCCGTCACGCAATCCTCGAAGAGTTGCAATATCTCCTCGCGCTCTTCCGGGTGCAGCCAGCTTGCCCACATCGCTGGCGTCAGCTCCAATTCGGACGGTTCGTGGCCGAGCATCCGGGCGTATTCATCGCTGAAGACGGTTTGGCCGGTGGTGATATTCAGGTCGTACAGCCCTTGGCCGGAAACCGCCAGCGCTAAAGCCAGGCGCCCTTCGCTCTCGCGTAGGGCGGTTTCGGTTCGCCGTTGTGGGGTGATTACACGGACCAGGGCACAGTTGTATTCCCGGCCATCCAGTTCGACGTGGTGGGCCGTCACCTCGACCGGCACGAGCGAGCCGTCCCGGCGGCGGTGGGTGGTGCGGAAATGGAGGACCTTGACCTGGCGCAATTCCCGCCAGTGGTCGGGCCAGCGCTCGCTGGGAAACTCGGGATCGACATCCCGCACCGACAGCTTCAGCAACGCCTCCCGGTCGTAACCGAGCGCGCAGCACGCTCCCTCGCTGGCGTCGAGGATCCGGCTTTCCGGATCGATCCAGAAAATGATGTTCGTAACCGGTTCGGCGGGGAGCGGATTCGACGAAGGCGTCATGGGGCCACCTCACCGGTCGCGTGGAGCCGGGAATCTGGCACGACTGAAGGCAGGATGAGGGCAAAGGTAGCGCCCTGGCCGGGTTGGCTGTGCACTCGAACGGTGCCACCCAGCACGCCCGTGACCAGGTTGTAGACGATATACAACCCCAGCCCGCTGCCGCCGCTGCCTAGCCTGGTGGTGAAAAAGGGTTCGAAGATGCGGGAGTGGAGCGCTTCGGGAATGCCCGCGCCGTCGTCGGCGTAGTCGATTCGCACCTGATCCGGACCGAGCGGCGCGGCGCGGATACGGATAACCCCAGCCTCGATGCCGGCGAAGCCGTGCGTCAGGGAGTTGGTGATCAGGTTGGCGAACACTTGCTCCAAGGGACCGGGGTAGCTGTCCAGCTCGATGGCGGGGGGAATGTCCAGCTCGATCCGGTGAGCGGTGTGTTTGAGCTGGGGACGCAGGGTCACCAGCAGTTCTCCGACGGTTTGGCGCAGGTCGAAGCGGCGGCGGCGGGCGCTGGTCTGGTCCACCGCCACCTGTTTGAACTGNNAAATCCACCGCCTCGCGGCCCCGGCCCAGAAATCCCTCCACTTGGGAGCGGCGCAGGGCGCCGGACCCGACGGCGGCGGCAAACTCGCGCAACGCCTCGCCCAAGCTGCTGGCGACCACCCGGGCGTTGCCCAGCGGGGTATTGAGCTCGTGGGCGACGCCGGCCACCAGGTGGCCCAGCGCCGCCAGCTTCTCCGACTGCACCAGTTGGTTCATGGCCTGGTGCAGCTCGGCGGTGCGCTCGGCGACCAGCTCTTCCAGGTGCTCCCGGTGCCGCCGCAATTCCGCTTCCGCTCGCTTGCGCTCGGTGATGTCCTGTCCCTCCGGCAGCAGCATCACGACCTTGCCCGCTTCGTTTCTCACGGGCTTGAGCGTGAAATCCACACTGTGCAACGCTCCGTCATGGGCCGGATGGGTGGTTTCAAAACGGATCAGTTCGCCCTGGGCCGCTCGCCGGATCGCCTCCCGCAACTGCTCTTGCTGTTCCTGGGAATGCTGCCACCAAGGCGTTTTCCAAAACGGCTTGCCGTAAACGTCTTCGGGTCGGATCTGCGCGAAGTTTGTGGCGGTCGCGTTCGCCTTTAGAACGTTTCCTTCCAGGTCGAGAATACCGACGAAATGGGGCGCCTGCTCGAACACCGCGCGGAACAACCGCTCGCTCTCTTGCAATGCCGCCTCCACTCGCTTGCGGTCGGTGATATCCGAGCCGACGCTGAAGACTTCGACGACATGGCCCTGCTCGTCTAATACGGCTCGGTTGGTCCAGGCGATCCAGACCCGCTCTCCGTTGCGGCGCACGTTTTCATTCACGTTGCGCTCGAACCGCTCGGGGTGGAGACAAATCTCGTCCATCAGCGGGCGCAAATCCCGGCCGGTTCTGTCATCTAGCGGCACGATGGTTCCCACTACGTGCCGGCCGATCAATTCTTCCCGTGAATAGCCAAAAAACTTCAGGCCAAACTCGTTGATGAAGACGATTTCGCCTTGGCGGTTCCAACGCAGGATAATGCTGTTGGCATTCTCCACCAGTTCGCGGTATTTGTGCTCGCTTTCCTGTAACGCCCGATCCACCCGCTTGCTCCGGGTAATGTCCTGGATCGTGCCGATCAGCTTGATCGGCACGCCATTCTCGTCGAATTCGAGTTCGCCCAGACCGTGGACCCAACGCTCTTGGCCGTCGTTGCGCCGGACGATGCGGTATTCCTTGTCGAATTTGTTGTGCTCGGTCAGGACGTGGTCGGTCAAGTGTCGATGCACCTCTTCCCTGTCGTCTGGATGGATCACATCGAGCCAGCCGTTCACCGTTTTCGGGAAGTCGCCGTCGATGCCGAATATCTGATCCAGCTTCTCCGAACTCACCCAAGTGGCCGTTCGCGCATCGAAATAATAAGAACCGAGATCTCCTACCTCTTGGGACTTTCTGAGGAGAAATTCGCTTTCCTGGAGCGCTCGATTGGCCCGTTCGCGTTCGGTCCGGGCGCGCAGCACGATGATGCCGAATGCCAGATCGCTGGCCAATTCGCTCAACAGCTCGATCTCCTTGGCGTCAAAAGCATCCGGCGCCGACGAGTAAATCCCCAACGCCCCGAAAATCCGATTGCCGTCGATTAGCGGCAGGGCGCACGCTGCCGCATAACCGCGCCGGACGGCTTCCACCCGCCAAGGCGCGAACCGCGAATCGCTGGCGATGTTCTGGACAAAGTTGGGACGCCCGGTGCGCACGGCGGTGCCAATGGGACTGCGACCGCGCTCGTCGTCCGCCCAACTGATGCTGGCATTTTGCAGATACCCCTCTTCGAATCCGGCGTGCGCCATCGGCCGCATCGATTTAGCTGCATCGCGTTCCGCGTAACCCACCCAAGCCATCCGGTAGCCGCCCTCCCCCACGGCGATTGCGCAGACCGCGGCCAGCAACTCGATTTCGTCGTTGGTCCGAATCAGCGCCTGGTTGCAGTCGCTGAGCATCCGCAGTTGCCGGTTGATACGCCGGAGCGATTCTTCCGCTTGCTTGCGCTCGGTGATGTCGATGTTCAGCCCCACGATGCCCCGGATCTCATCGCGATCCTTAATGGGAGCGATGATGTTATGGATGCATCGTTCTTGGTCATCGATGGTAAGACGGACTTCTTCCTCGACGACTTCTCCGGTAAAAGCTCTGCTGTTGTTGTTCTTCCAATGGGCCAGTATCGCCGGGTCATCGGCGATATCTTCTGGGCGTTTACCAACCACGTCCCCCCAATATTTTTTGGAGATCGAGTTTTGAAGGACGTAGCGACCGTTGGTGTCGATGAGGAAAAAATCGAAGGGGATGCTTTCGATGGCGGTACGGAGTCGCGCTTCGTTCTCGCGCAGCGCCTCCTCTGCGCGGCGGCGCTGCTGGTTTTCCCGAATCGCCTGGACCACGCTGGCGCAGGTGTTCAGAAGCGGCTGCAATCGCGCCACCATCTCTTCATGGTATCCCTCCTTGCGGTTGGCGACCCCCACCATGCCAACGAGTTCCTTGCCACAAAAAAAAGGCAGCCCCATGAAGCTGTTAAGAGGGGGATGACCGGGCGGAGTCCCATATTTTCGCGGATCGTTGACCGGGTCGTTGGAAAGTACCGGCCGGGCGGAGGTAATCACGGCGCCGAAGAGGGTATCGAGGTTACGGAATTCCATGCCTTGGGGCACGTTTGTGGCATGGAAGGTTCGCGTCGCTTCGTCCCAGGCGATATTGGTGATGGTCTGGATCTTCAGATAGGGCGCTCCGTCGGCCTCGCGCAGCACTTCGCCGACAAACCCGTACTCGCTTTCGGTCATAGCAAGCAACGCGGACAGCATGGTGTCGAATACGACGTGCGTATCGGCACCCGTGATGTAAAGGGATTGAACGTGGCCGATCGCATCGAGCAGGGCATGGGACGCACGCAAGGAATCCTCGGCCCGCTTGCGTTCGGTGACGTCCACCAGTAGACCCATTACCGGAACAGGATCGTCGCCATCCCGCGCGGGATTGAAGTAAACGTCGAAACAAGCATCCTCAATCCACGCGCTAAATTGCAGCGGTTCTCCCGCGATGGCGCGGCGAGCGTATTCGCAGACTTCGGGATAATCGCGGTAAAGCTCGAACAGAGACTGGCCGACCGCTTCGCCGGCCGCCAGCCCGACGCGCGCCAGGCCCTTGCCTTCGCTGAGCGTGAAGATGCCTTGCTCGTCGAACTGAAAGATGATCACTGGGGCATTGCCGATCACAGATCGATAGCGCGCTTCGCTGGCCGCCAAGTCCCGTTCGCGCTGGCGAATGGCGAGCGACATCCGCTCAAGATCGCTAGCCAGGCTATCGAACTCCTGGATTTGGGCAATCGGCCACGGCTGGTCGTAGTCGCCTTCGGCGATGGCATGAGCCTGTTCGGCGTAGCGGCCGATGCGCCGCGCGAAACCGCGCGCCAGCATCAGCGCGACCAGGATCGCCAACAGCAAGGCCACCAACGCACCGGTAGCCAGCACCCACAAGGTGGACAAAAATGCTCGAAACGCCTCGTTGCGGGATTGCGCGACCAGCACGATCCAGCCAAGTTGCGGAATGCTGACGGGAGTGCCGACGAACATCTCGCCGTCCAATTCGACACTGCGGGTCGCAAAGCGCCCCTGTAATGCGTCGCGCACGATGGGCAAATGGCCGAGACTGAGTTGCTGACCGCTTAGATTTGCTTGGGAATGGGCGATGATCTGACTTTTGCGGTCGAGAATCATCGACAACATTTTCGAGTCGGCGGGCGAATGCCCGAGAAATTCCGAGAGGCGGTCGATGGCGATCTCGCCAACCAGCACTTGCTCAGCCATCGGAATCGTCAGCGCGACGGCGAGCCGACCGGTCACGGTGGACAGGAAGGTTTCCGACCAGGCGGCCTCGTTGCGTTCTCGCGTCTCGCGCAGGAACAGCCGTTTGGAAAGATCCAGCCCCAGCAAATCATCCCGCTGGCGCCGCTGCGTCTGAGGCAGGCCGACGGCATACACCGAGTCGTCGGCAGCGACCAGATAAATCGCTGCGAACACATCGCCCGTTCCAACGTGCGCATCCAGCAGACCAAACCAGAACGGTGCTGGCCGATAGCCTTGGTCGCGGATGTATTCTGCGACGGCGTACAGCTCGCGCCTCGCACCGAGCAAGTGCGCCTCGATTTGGCCGGCGGTGGTGCGCGCCAGCGTTTGGTGGCGGATTTCGAGATCTGCGCGCAGTTGCGGCAGCAATACCCCCGAGACGAGGGCGGCGATCACGGCCAGCGGCACCAATCCGGCCAGGATGATTCGCAGTGCCAACCACGATCGCAGAGGATGAGCGGAAAACATGGCTTTACTCGATCACCACGAACTGGCCATCGCGCACCACCGCGATGTGAAGGTTTCGCTTCACATCGCCGAACCGATCAAAAAGAATCGGCTCTTGGATGCCCTCGAAGCGGTGTATCGCCAGCACGGTTTCCTTGACGCTCCGCCCCTCCTGGCGCTGGGCTAGCGCGTCGAGTATCACGTTGGCAGCATCGAAGGCAATGACGCCACCGAAACCGGGGTCGCGATGAAACCGGTCGCGATAGGCTTGATAAAAGGCCTGGTAGCGCGGTGCGATACTGTTGCGGTCGAAGTTTTGCGCCACGATCACCCCTTCCACCGCTTTGCCGCCAAGCTCGATCAGCCGCTCCGTGGCTGCCCACTCGGCCGCGACGATGGGTACACGGTTATCCAGCTTGCGGATTTGCTGGCACAACAACGCCGTATCCACGGAGTTGGCGACGACCAATACGCCGTCGGCTTGCACCGCAAGCAGATTTTGCGCCACTTGCAGCAAGGTCGTCTCGCCCCCCGACTCGAAACCGACGACCTTGACGATTTCACCGCCATCCTGGACGTAAGTGGCGCGGAAGCTGGCGAGCCAGCTTTCCGTATAGGATTTGTTGCGCAAGTCGTAGGCCACCGCCAACCGTCGCGCGGCATGCCGGCCCATGTGATAACGCGCGATCCGGCTGGCGTTATCCAGGGTGGAGGCATTCACCCGAAAGAAGTAATCGTCCCGGCCGGCGAGATCGCCAGTCGTGGCGGTAGGGCTCATCAGCAGAACCCTGGCCTCGTCGGCGATAGGCACCACCGCGACCGCCATCGCGCTGGTCATGGGGCCGATGATGGCTACCACGCCTTGCGCGATCAGTTCGCGCACCGTGCGCTGGGCCACCTCCGGCTTTTGCTCGTCGTCCCGGATCAGGAGTTCCACATGGCGATCGGCCACGCCACCGGCCCGATTGCGGAGTTCGACGGCCAGTTGCACGGCGTCGCGCCCAGCGATGCCCAGATCGGCCACCCGTCCGGAGGTACCGCCCACGAACCCGATGCGGATTGGCTCCGGCCGTTGGCAGCTGAGCAACGCGGCGATGCCCGAAACGAGGATCGCCCAAACCCACCTTTGCACATTCGCTCGTCTAACAAGTAACTTGCCGTCCACGCTCGACCTCCAATCAACGGTACGCGCATCGATCGACGATGCCGGGCCGCACCTTCTTGTTTGGGTGTAATCGCTCGATCCTCTCATCCCTTGCCGGAGGGTGAGGGAATCAGGTCAGGACAACAGACCAGCATCTAAAATACTATGCTTAAATCAGTACCTTTTCCGCAAACAGGCACCGATGAGCGAACGGTTGCGTTCGGGTTCGCGTTCGCGTTACTCCTAGTCGAGAGCGGAATCTGGCGGATTTTTAACCGCGCCGCTCACAGCCGCCGCAACTGTGTGGCATTCAACAAAAATACTCCTTGGCCGCCGCGCTCGAATTCCAGCCAAGTGAACGGCACGTCGGGAAACGCCTCGCACAAGGCGTATTGAGCGTTACCGACCTCGACGATCAGCAATCCATCGCGATGCAGGTAATCGGCGGCTTGGTTTAGGATTTCCTCCACCACATCCAGCCCCTCCTCGCCAGCGGCCAAGCCCAACCGCGGTTCATGATGGTATTCGGCCGGCAAGGTGTCCAATTCCGCCAAGCCCACGTAGGGTGGATTGCTGATGATCAAGTCGTAGCGGCGGCCTTTCAGAGCCGAGAACAGATTGGATTGGATAACCTCAACCTGATCTTCCAGGCCGTGTTCGGCAACGTTGCGCCGCGCGACCTCTAGCGCATCGGTGGAGATATCGACCAAATCCACTCGCGCATCCGGGAACGAATAGGCGCAGGCGATGCCGATGCAACCGCTACCCGTACCCAGATCCAGAATGTTCTCCACCTTGCGGCTGTCCAGCAGCCATGGCGCGAAATGTCGTTCGATCAGTTCGGCCAGCGGCGAGCGCGGGATCAGCACTCGCTCGTCTACGTAAAAAGGTAGCCCCATGAACCAAGCCCGCCGGGTCAGATAAGCGGCCGGTTTGCGCTCGGCGATACGCCGTTCCAACAAGTGCGATGCCGCCTGTTTCTCGGTCGGCATCAGGCAGGATTGAAAGTATTCGGCGTGTAAATCCGGCGGCAGATGCAGCGCGTGCAGCACCAACGCCGCCGCTTCGTCGATGGCGTTGTCGGTGCCGTGGCCGAAATGGAGGCCGGCTTCGTTCATGCGGCTGGCACCCCAGCGAACGAGGTCACGGATCGTGTGCAGATGGGTCGAAACGTCGTTGTAAACGGTCATCGGAGATCGGGTTTGCCGGTGGAAATTCCCTCTCTGAACAGGGAGAAGGGCAAAGGGGCATTCGACTGCCCGCGATCGCGTCCAGCCCACCCAAAGGGGTCGGGGTAGACACGAAATTCTTCGTGGTAATCGACGGAATTCTACCGTTTCGATGGCGGACCAGATATGCTCGTTGGCGATTGTGCCTACTTGGCGCGTCCATCAAACCCGTTATACGCAAAGAATACGCGATCGAGAGGAACGAATCATGATCCGTCGCACGACTTTGATCGGGCTGGCGCTGGCCGGCGTTTTGGCGCTGGCCATAGGATGGAGTTTGGGCGAATGGCTGTTCCATCGTCCAGTCCCACCGCCGGAAATCGCCGGCGCTTATCTGTCCGATTCCCAGTCGCTGGACGATTTCAGCTTGATTTGGGACGACGGCCAACCGTTCACCCGCGCCGATTTGCGGGGAAAGTGGACTTTTCTGTATTTCGGCTACAGCTATTGTCCGGACGTTTGTCCGCTCGCGCTGGTCGAATTGAATCGCCTGCAAAAGCTGTTGGCCGGGCAAGGAGCCGACGAGAACACGGCCTACGTATTTGTATCGATCGACCCGCAGCGCGATACACCGCAGCGGTTGCGGGAATACGTGACCTATTTCAACCCGAAGTTTCGAGGTGCGACCGGCACCCCCGAAGCGTTAAGCCATTTGACCAAGGCGCTGCACGTATTTTATCAGCGCGGAACCAGCGCCGGGGATTCCGACAACTACACGATGGATCATACCTCGACCATTGTTCTGATCGACCCGAGTACTCGCCCGCGCGCCATCTTCACCCCGCCGCAAAATCCCGAACGGCTGGCAGCGGATTTCCTGAAGATCCGCGCCGTTGCGCTGTGACGGCCTTTGACGTTTTGCCCTTCATCTGTTGACGGTCTTGGCCATGCCCGCTCCATCTTTTGCCGACACTTTCGCGAACGCGCGCGATCATTTGTGCAATTTGCCGCAATATCTGTTACCGCAACGCTCGTTGACCCGCCTGATCTACCGGCTGACACGCGTTCGGACGCCCTGGTTCAAGAACGCCCTGATCCGAGGGTTTGCCCGGCAATTTCGGGTGAATCTGGATGAGGCGCTGGCACCGGATCTGCGCGCCTATCCCGATTTCAACGCCTTTTTTACCCGATCGCTCAAGGCGAAAGCGCGGCCGGTGGCGCCGGGCGACCGGGTGGTGTGCTGCCCGGTGGATGGCGCGGTCAGCCAGACCGGCGTGGCGGAAACCGATGCGCTGTTGCAGGCGAAGGGACGCGCTTTTTCGCTGACCGCGCTGCTGGGCGGCGATCCGGAGCGGGCGCAGCCGTTCCGGGGCGGCACCTTCGCGACGCTGTATCTATCGCCGCGCGACTACCACCGGATCCACATGCCGTTAGCCGGCCGGTTACGGGAAATGGTGCATATTCCGGGCAAATTGTTCAGCGTGTCGCCGCTGACCGCGCGCATGGTCCCCAACCTGTTCGCCCGCAACGAGCGGGTGGTCACTCTGTTCGACACGCTGGCGGGACCGATGGCGGTCGTGTTGGTCGGCGCGATCAACGTCGCCTCCATCGAAACGGTCTGGGCCGGCGCCATTACGCCACCGCTCGGCAAAGCCGTCCGACACTGGAACTACCCACCAAACGGTGGCGGCGCGGTGCGGCTCGACAAAGGCGCGGAATTGGGCCGTTTCAACATGGGTTCGACGGTGATTCTCCTATTTGGCCGGAACGCAGTGCGTTGGGAGCCGGATATTCGCGCGGGCACGACGGTACGGATGGGGCAACGGCTAGGAAAGATCGTCAAACGAATCGTTTAAATGCCGGGTCAAGCGCGGTCCAACGGAAACGCCAGCACTTCTGCCAACGACCGTTTTCCCGTCGCCAACATCACCAAGCGGTCGAAACCGAGCGCAACGCCCGCGCAGTCGGGCAAACCGGCCTCCAGCGCCGCCAGCAAATGCTCGTCCACCGGCATAACGGGCAGCCCAAACGCCCAACGGGCCGCGTTTTCCCGCTCGAACCGGCGGCGCTGTTCGCTCGCGTCGCCCAATTCGCGAAAGCCGTTGGCCAGCTCAATGCCGTTCACATACAGCTCGAAACGTTCGCCGACCGGTGGATCGCCCGGCCGCAACCGGGCCAGCGCCGCTTGCGATGCCGGATAATCGTACACGAAGGTCAATCGTCCCTGGCCCAGCCCCGGTTCGATGCAGTGCGTCAACAACAAATCCAGCCAAGGATCGGGGTCGTCCGCCGGCATTCCCGGCGGAATCGAAACATGCCGCGCTTCGGCGCACGCCGCTAGCTCTGCCGCGCTGGCGCGATGGGGGTCCAACCCCAAATCGCGCTGGAACAGAGCGCGGTAGCTCAACCGCTCCGGTTCGGCCAGCGCCAGCCGTCCGGCCAGCAGCGTCGCGACCAGCTCCGCCACCTCGTCCATCAACCGATGATGATCGAAACCGATGCGATACCACTCCAACAGGGTAAACTCGGGATTGTGGCGGCGGCCCGCTTCGCGGTCGCGGAACACGCGGGCGATCTGATAAATGCAACCGCTGCCCGCCGCCAGCAATCGCTTCATCGCGAATTCCGGCGAGGTGTGCAGGTACAGGAGCCGGCCATGTTGCGGTCCCGGCCCCGCATAGGCCGTCTCGAAGCTGGCCAAGTGGGGATCGGTGATCCCCGCCGTCGACAGCGCCGGGGTTTCCACCTCCAGCACGCCGCGCGCCGCAAAAAAAGCGCGGATTTGCGCCAGCAACTCGGCCCGCAAGCGCAACGTCACCAGATCGGCGCCGGGCCGCCAAGCGGAAGGCGATTGCTCCATGCGCTAGGCCGATCGCGGTTGCGCCGCGAACTCCGGCGCGATGCAAACCCGGTCGCGACCACCGTTTTTGGCGTTGTACAAGGCGCCATCGGCGCGATGGATCAGTTCGAGCAGGGTTTCCTTGGCGTGCCGGATCGCGACACCGACGCTGACCGTCACCGACCGGTCGATCATCAGCGTTTCGAAGCGAATGGCCGCCACCCGCGCCCGCAATCGCTCGGCGAACAGAATGACGTTGGTGACCGTCTCGCTCACCAGGAAAATGACGAACTCCTCGCCGCCCAGCCGTACCGGAATGTCGCTACCCCGAATGGAACTCAAGATTTCTGTTCCGACCCGCTGCAATACCGCATCGCCCTGGTTGTGGCCGTAGGTGTCGTTGATGCGCTTGAAGTGGTCGATGTCCAGCATCAGCACCGCCACCCGGTTGCCGGAGTCCCGGTCTTGCAGATCGCACAAACGCTGCACGGATTCCTGCATGTAAACGCGGGTGAATAGGCCAGTCAGCGGGTCGCGAATCAATTGCTCGTAAGTTCGCTGCCGCTCCAGGTCGAGCTGGCGATAAACGACCTCGCGCTCCACCGCTACCTGCAAAGGCGTACCGATTTGTTCGAGAATCTGTTGCAGTTCGTCGCTTGGCACCACCGGATCGGTCAGGTGCAAGATGGCGATAGCTTGCGTCGTGCCTTGATGCGGCGAGAACAGCGGCAAGGGCAGCGGAAAAATGGCGGTATTAGCCGCGTTGCCCGTCATCAGCAATTCCGCCATCTTGGCGACATCCAGTTCCCGCCACTGCGCATAATCCAGTTCGAGAATGCGCGCCAAGGCTGCCGGCAGCTCCACTTCGATTCCACGGTAGCGGCTTTCCGGTGCCAGATGCAGCGCCCGCTGGTCATCGATCCGCGCATAGAATTCGAGCGACTTGACCGGCAGCACGCGCCGGGCGATGCCGAGCAGGCTGGTGGCAATATCCCCGAAATCCCGGTAAATCAGCATGGTTTGCGTGATATCGCGCAGAATCTGGTTGAGGTCGGCCAATCGCTGAACATTGGTATCGCCACGGGCGATGAGATACAAACCGCACTCCAGCGTCTTGAGCTTGTTGAGCATGAAGCCCACCAGGTGCTCGGGAATGATCGAGCCGTGCTGGGGCGCGATGATACGGATGGGATAACGCTCGATGGCCCGGAGCGCATGGCCGAGCACGTCACGGCTGGGCATGTAGTGCTCGTGAAACGGACGCATGGCCTCAAAATACTGCTCGTCCTGAGCTACCAAAGAGAATTCTGGAGTCAGCCCGCCAAAGATGTCGCTGGAAAACAGCGCCCGCGAAACCGGATCGAAGGTGCAGATCGCGCCGGGGAAATGCGCGTAGGGCGTGAACACGAACTCCAGACAGCGATCTTCCAGCAGCAATTTCCACCGATGATCATCCACCAGCCAGAACGGCAACCGCAAGCCATGATGCTTGATCAGCACTTGGCTCCGCGAGTGGGTGACCAGCACTGCGTCGTTTCGATCGATCATCTGATCGATCAGCGGCATCGCCCCGATAATGTCCGGGTCCGCGTGGTGGCAGACGAAATAGCGGATGTGGGAGAACGGGACGATTTCTTCGATCTTTCGCAGGGTGTGCCGAAAAGTCAATGCCGAACCGGGGTCCAGCAATACCGATTGCTCGCCCTGCTCGATCAGATAAACGTGGCACTGAAAAACGTCGTCGTCCTGGTGGTGCCCGACCCACCAGACCCGATCGGCTATCCGGACTGCATGATCGGTGTCGATATGGTCGAGATCGTCGATCGTGTAAAGAGTCATGGTCACATTCTCGTCACGCGCTAGTGCCGATCCACCCGAACGCGGTATCCGACCGAGCAAGGTCCGGTTCTCGGCGGTGATCTCGCGGCGGCTTGTTATTATTCCTTGACTCGGGAAACGTATTCGCCGGTGCGGGTGTCCACCTTGATAACCTCGCCACTTTGCACGAACAGCGGTACCCGGACCACTGCACCGGTTTCCAGTGTTGCCGGCTTGCCGCCACCGCCTGAGGTATCGCCGCGCAAACCGGGATCGGTTTCCACGATGGTCATGATCACGAAATTGGGTGGCGCCACGCTCAACGGCACGCCGTTCCACAGCGTCACCTGGCAAATGGCCTCTTCCTTGAGCCACTTGGCGGCGTCACCCACGGTAGCGGCATCGGCGGTCAACTGCTCGTAGCTCTGTTGGTCCATGAAATGCCAATATTCGCCATCGTTGTAGAGATATTGTAGTTCGACATCGACCACATCGGCTCCTTCTGCGGTATCGCCCGATTTGAAGGTGCGCTCGATCACTCGTCCGGTCTTCAGGTTGCGGACCTTGACGCGATTGAACGCCTGACCCTTGCCGGGCTTGACGAACTCGTTTTCGACGATGGTGTAGGGATCGCCGTCCAGCATGATCTTCAGTCCGCCCTTGAATTCGTTGGTACTATACGTTGTCATGCAATATTCGCCTTCGGTTAAAGTGATTGGGTTAAAAAATTACGACATGATACCGATAAAGACCGGCGCGCGTCAGGCGCCGCGCTGGCAGCAGGAACTGGCTCGGGCGATCGTCGATCCGGCCGTACTGTTGCGCGAGCTGGATCTCGATCCGGGCTTGCTCCCTGCCGCGCGAGCGGCGGCGGCGCGATTCCCGCTCCGGGTACCGCGTGGTTTCGTGGCGCGGATGCGCAAGGGCGACCCGAACGACCCGTTGCTGAGGCAGGTGCTACCGCTGGCCGCAGAGCTGGAACCGGCGCCGGGGTTTGTGGCCGATCCGGTAGGCGACCATGCGGCGCAGGTGGCGCCGGGTGTATTGCACAAATACCACGGCCGGGCGTTGCTGATCGCGACCGGTGCGTGTGCCGTCCATTGTCGCTACTGCTTCCGCCGGGAATTTCCTTACGCCGAATCTCGTGCCGGTGCGGACGAGTGGCGGCCGGCGCTGGCCTATTTAGCCGGCGACGCCAGCATCCGCGAGGTGATTTTAAGCGGCGGCGATCCATTGTCCCTGTCCGACCGGCGGCTGGGTGCGCTGCTGGCGGAACTGGATCGGATTCCGCACTTGGAACGGTTGCGCATCCATAGCCGGCAACCCATCGCATTACCCGAGCGGGTCGACGACGGGTTGTTGGCACTGCTCGCCAAAACCCGCTTGCGACCGGTGTTCGTGGTCCACGCCAACCACCCGCGCGAGATCGACGAGCCCGTGCGCACAGCGCTGGAAAGATTGGCGAGAGCCGGGGTAACCCTATTGAACCAGTCGGTGCTGCTGCGTGGGGTCAACGACGATGCGGCAACGCTGGCGGAGTTGAGCGAGAGCCTGTTCGCCGCCCGCGTCTTGCCCTATTACCTGCACCTGCTCGATCGGGTACGCGGTACGCCACATTACGAGGTGAAGGAAACCGAGGCATCGGCTATCATGGAAGTGTTGCGTCGGCAACTGCCGGGTTATCTGGTGCCCTGGCTAGTGCGGGAGCAGCCGGGACAACCGGCCAAGATGCCGCTACTTTAGAGCGTTGCCGGTAAAGCCGACTTACGATTGGAAGCTTGGCCATCAGTATCAGTAGAGGTCTGGAACGCGTGTCTGACCCTTCCGTCATCAATCTGCTTATCGTGGATCGCTCGAAATCCGATATCGAACATATCGTGAAAACCTTGAGCGGCGATGGTTATCAGCTCAACTTGATCCATACCGACCAAGCGAACGAGGCCCGCAACGCAATCGATTACCAGCCGCTGGACTTGATTTTGCTACGACCCGCCGAGGATTCGCCCACCGTCCCCGAAGTGCGATTGATGGTGGCCGAAGGGGGCCAGGATATCCCTATCGTCGTCGTCGTGGACGACGAATACCGCCAGCAACGCAAGCCGGCTCGCTTGCTGGAGGAAGGGGCGGACAACTACTGCTACCTGGACGATGCCGATCACTTGGTGGCGGTGGTGCGCAAGGAACTGCATCATTTGCAACAGCGCAAGCGCGGACAATCCTTCGAGACCCGCTTCAAGGAAAGCGAAAGCCGCGCCCAAGCACTGCTGGAAAACACCCAGGAAGCCATCGCCTACATTCACGAGGGCGTTCACGCCTACGCCAATCCGGCCTATCTCCACCTGTTCGGCTACAACCACAAGGAAGATTTAGCCAACATCCAATTGGTTCATATGGTGCCCCCGACCTACCGGGACGCGCTAAAAAGCGTTTTGCGCCGCAGTATCCGCTCCGGCAAAGCGGTCGAGCCGGTGGAACTGGTCGGGGTGCGCAGCAACGGGCAAACCTTCCCGATCCTGCTCGAATGCGCGCCGACCCGGATGAACGACGAGCCTTGTACCCAGATTATCGTCCGGGATGTCGCTCAGGAAAAAAACGCCTACAACCAGCAGCAACTCGAAGATCTGCTCAAATACGACGACGCCACCGGCCTATACAGCCGGCGATATTTCCTGGAAACCCTGGAGATCGATCACGACGGCAGCGTGCTGTACATCCTGTTCACGGATTACGCCGCCATTCGTTACGCCATGGGATTCGAAGCCATCGAACAGTTCGTGCTCGAAGCGGCCAACCTGTTCAAGGCAATGCTCTCGCTGGAGGACATCTCCGCTCATTTCGCCAGCGGGGTGTTCGCGATCTACGTGCCGGAGAACTCGCCGAGCGAGCCGCTGGCGATGGCCGAACGCATCCGCGACGCGGTCGCCGCCCATACCTTTCACGTCGGCGGCAAGATCTTTACGACAACGTGCTGCATCGGTATCTGCAAAGCCAGCGATGGACACGAAAGCGCCGTGCAAATTCTGTCGCACGCCGACCGCGCCTGCGAGATAGCCCGGCAAAAAGGAGGCAACCGCGTCGAGGTTTACGCGCCTCCCAAGCAGGAACGGAAAGGCGTCATCGACCCCCAAGACGAAGCCGCCATCCGTTTGATCCGGAACGCCCTGACCAAAGGACACTTGAGTTTGAACTATCAGCCGATCGTCAGCTTCGAGACCGCTGACGCGGCGCGCTATAAGGTTTATCTGCAAATTTTGGACGAAGAAACCAACAAATTGCAGCCCGTAGACAAATTGGGCGCGGCGGCGGTGCGATACGGCGCGATGGGCGCCTTGGACAAATGGACGATCATCCGAGGGTTATCGGCTCTGATGGAAATCCAGCAAACCGGCGCCAGCCCTCCCATTCTGTTCGTGCGGATTTCGCGCAACTCGATAACGGACAAGGAGTTTTTCGACTGGCTCAACAAGCGCTTCAAAGACAGCCGGCTGCCCGGTCAACACTTGGTGCTGGAGATGAAGGAAGACAACGTCGACGAGTGTTTCGATGAAGCCAAACTGCTGCGCGATCGTCTTCGGGAGCTGGGCTGCGGCATGGCGCTATCCCATTTTGGAGGCAGAGCTCATTCCGACCGCTTGCTCAAAGAAATGATGCCCGATTACATCAAGCTGGACGGTAACCTGATCGAGAAACTAACCAAAACCAAGGACGAAAACAGCCGGCAAGCGATAGCCGAGCTAGCTCAGCAAGCGCAGGAATTAAGAGCTCAAGTGGTGGCCGCCGGCGTCTCGACGGCGCCGCAGATGGCGAGCATCTGGCAATTTGGGGTCAATCTGGTGCAAGGCAACATGGTCGCGGAAGCCGGACCTAGATTGGACTTCGATTTCAAACAATACGCTAGCTGACACTCGCGCTCGAAAGGACGATGCGGCTCGCCGCCGCTGCATCGTCCTCTCCCGGTCCGGATCGATTTACCCCCGCCGCAGCGCCGCGATGCGCTCCTCCAGCGGCGGATGGGTCATCAGCAACTTGCGCAGGCCGTCGCCCAATCCGCCATTGATGCCGAACGCGGCCATCTGCGATGGCAATTGGGAGGGCTCGTGCAATTGCCGCAACCGCTCCAGCGCCGCGATCATCTTGCCGCGACCGGCCAAGCGGGCGCCGCCAGCGTCCGCATGGAATTCGCGATAGCGGCTGAACCACATCACGATCAGCGAAGCCAAGAAGCCGAACAGCAGTTCCATGACCATGCTGGTGACGTAGTAGCCGATACCGGGGCCACGATATTCCCGGTCGCCGGAAGACAGCGCCCGATCCACCACGAACCCGACCACTCGCGACAGAGCGATCACGAACGTATTGAGCACACCCTGCAACAAGCTGAGCGTCACCATATCGCCGTTGGCGACGTGGCTAACCTCGTGGCCGAGCACCGCTTCCGCTTCTTCGGCCGTCATCTGTTGCAACAGGCCGGTGCTGACCGCGACCAGCGCCGCGTTGCGGTTGGCACCGGTGGCGAAGGCATTCGGTTCCGGCGAGTCGTAAATTGCGACCTCCGGCATCCCGATCCCGGCCGCTTGGGCCTGACGCTGGACGGTTTCGACCAACCAGCGTTCGGTCTGGGTGCGCGGTTGCTCGATGACTTCCGCCCCCACCGACATCTTGGCGATCCATTTCGACGTCAACAACGAAACGAGAGAGCCGCCCATGCCGAAGATGGCGGCGAAGACAAGCAGACTGGGAAAGTTGATGCCGGACTGGTACAGGAAGCGATCCACCCCCAGCAACCGGGCGACGACGCCGAGCAGCAGCACGACTGCCAGATTGGTGGCGACAAACAGCACGATGCGTTTCATGGCGACACTCCGTCGAGGCAATTCTGGAACCGTTTACTGGAACCGTTTATGGGTCCGCCGCCGCAAATTGCAAGCGCACGGCCGCCGGTTCGGACCAAAACGAGGCCGGTTCGTTCAAGCGCCCGGTCGGCGGGTCAGGAACATGGCATCGCCGTAGCTGAAAAACCGATACCGCCGTTCGACCGCGTGGCGATAGGCGTTCAGAATCTCAGCATGGCCGGCGAAGGCCCCCACCAGCATCAGCAAGGTGGACTCCGGCAAGTGAAAGTTGGTGATCAGCGCGTCCACGCAACGAAAACGGTAACCAGGGTAAATGAAGATGCGGGTTTCGCCGCGCCAAGGTTGCGGGATGCCGGTGTCGCTCGCCGCCGTCTCCAGCGCCCGCACCGCCGTGGTGCCGACCGCAATCACCCGCCCGCCTCGCTCCCGAACGGCACGGACTCGCGCGCAAACTTCGTCACCGACTTCGATCCGCTCGGCGTGCATGACGTGTTCCGCGATTCGTTCGGTCCGCAGCGGCTGAAACGTACCGGCGCCGACGTGCAGGGTAATGAAGGCCCGCTCCACGCCCATCGCCGCAATCCGGTCGAGCATGGCCTGGTCGAAATGCAGGCCGGCGGTGGGCGCGGCCACTGCGCCGGGCTGGCGAGCGTAGACGGTTTGATAGCGCTCGCTATCTGCGGCGGTAGGTTCGCGAGCGATGTAAGGCGGTAACGGTATCCGGCCATACCGCTCCAACAACGCGAGCAACGGCTCACCGCCCTCCACGCAGATTTCGAACAAATCGCCATGCCGGCCGATCACGGTAGCGGTGAAACCGGCATCCAAGAGCAACGAGCTGCCAGGTTTAGGCGGCTTGCTGGCGTGAAGATGCACCAGCGCCCGCCGCTCATCCAGCAACCGTTCTACCAGCAACTCGATTCGCCCACCGCTGGCCTTGCGGCCGTACAGTCTCGCCGGAATCACCCGAGTATCGTTGAACACCAGCACGTCGCCGGGGCGCAACAATGTTGGCAGATCGCGAAACAGCCGGTCGCCAAGTTCGCCGGTGGCACCGTCCAGGGCGAGCAGCCGGCTATCGCCGCGCTGCGCTGGCGGGTGCTGTGCAATCAGCTCCCGCGGCAGATCGAAGCGAAAATCTTGCCGTCGCAGCGGACGATCTTCGTGAAACTCCAGCTTCCGAGTAAACTCTGAATCAGTCATTCTTGCCACTAACTTTGGACAATCGACATGCGTAAAATTTCGCTGATCGCTACCGCCTTCTATGTCGCCAGCGCGCTGGCCGCAGACCCAGAACCTGCCGCCGCGCCCGCCGCCAAACAACCGGATCTCACCAAGCTGCAAGCGGCCCTGAACGGCGAAAAACCCGATAGCGTCACCCCCGCCGTTATCCCGGGACTTTACGAAATAGTCCTGGGTGGCCAAGTGCTCTATTTGAGCGAGGATGGCCGCTATGCGATCCAGGGCGATATCTTGGATCTGGGATCTCGCGATAACCTCACCGAGAATCGCCGCAGCGCAATGCGCGGCGAAGCCATCGCCGCCATCGGCGAAAACAACATGGTGGTTTTCGCGCCGGAAGGCCCCGTCAAGTATACCGTTACCGTGTTTACCGACATCGACTGCGGTTACTGCCGCAAGATGCACAGCCAAATAGCCGCCTACAACAAAGAAGGGATCAAGATACGCTATCTATGGTTTCCGCGCGAAGGCATCGGTTCCGAGGCGTACAACAAAGCCGTGGCGGTCTGGTGTGCCGATGATCGGCAGGACGCGCTGACCAAAGCCAAGCGCGGCGAGAACATCGAACGCAAGACTTGCGACAACCCGGTGCAGACGGAATACGAGCTGGGCCAGAAATTGGGAGTGCGCGGCACGCCCAGCATGATCTTGGAATCCGGCGAGATGATTCCCGGTTACGTTCCGCCCACCCAACTGGCGCAGATGCTGGCGGATAACAAGGCGCCCAAGCCGGCGGCGCAACCCCCAAAATGAGTGCCATACGGTTTCCTGGCGGCCTGTCGGGCCCGGTGGTTTAGGAGCCGGGACCGTCCTGCCCAGCGCCGATCACGACCGCACCGCCAAACGTACCAAACCGGCAAATCACAAGCCACAGGCCGCACGGCATGACGATCTCGAACGATCATTTCGCCTCCGCCGAAAAAAACGCATCCTTACCTCGACCCATCTTTTTCGACCCCAGCCAAAAACGCTGGCTGCGTCTGCGGTTGGGGATAGCATTCTTTGGCTTGATCCTATCCTTGCTATTGGGAGCGTTGACGCTCAGCATTTTGGCCAGCCCCGTGCTACCGGCGCTCGATCTGCCCGGCGCCAGCATCGTACCCCACGGCGCCCACATGGTTCCGCCTGTTCCGGCAACATCCCTCGACCGCGTGCCGACCCGCCGCGAGCGCGACCTG
>DEHU01000008.1 GCA_002352125.1 Competibacteraceae bacterium UBA2792
TCCAGATAATTCAGGCTGGTGGTTTCGGTATCGAAGGCGAATAAATCCGCCGCGCGCAGCCGTTTCAGCCAACTATCGAGCGCCGCCTGGTCCAGCACCAGTTCGTAAGAGGGCGGATCGTCGGCGATTTCCGCCAAATCAAGAGACGGCTGGATCATCGGCGGCGGCATTTGAACCGGGGTTTCCCGATTGCCGGCCGACAACTCCCGCAACCAGGAACGGAATTCAAACCGTTCATACAGCGTCCGCAGCGCGGCGATGTCCGGCGGTGCTGGCCGCAAATCCTCGAACGCAACAGGCAGAGATACCGCGCAATCCAGCGTTGCCAGTTGCCGGGATAACGGTAATTGTTTCAGCCCAGCTCGCAATTTGTCGCCGATCTTGCCGGAAATGGCGGCGGCGTTCGCCACCAGCTCGTCCAGGGAGCCGTATTCGCGCAACCATTTGGCGGCAGTTACCGGCCCCACGCCCGGAATACCGGGGATGTTGTCCGAACTGTCGCCGACCAAAGCCAGATAATCGACGATCCGGCTCGGCGGCACCCCGAATTTTTGTTCTACTCCGGCGATGTCGGTCACTACATTTTTCATGGTATCCAACATCCGCACCTGCGGGTCTATCAACTGCGCCAGATCTTTATCGCCGCTGACGATCAGCACCGGCATGCCTCGCTCGGTCGCTTGCCGGGTCAACGTACCGATGACATCATCGGCCTCGACACCGGTCACTTGCAGCAATGGCAACCCCAAAGCACGGACGCAGGCGTACAGTGGTTCGATCTGCTGGATCAGTTGTGGGTCCAGCGGTGGCCGATGAGCCTTGTACTCAGCGAACATCTCGTGGCGAAAGGTCTTGCCGGGGGCATCGAATACCACCGCCAAGTAATCCGGCCGATAGTCGGCCAGCAATCGACGCAGCATGTTCAGCACGCCATACAGCGCGCCGGTCGGCTCGCCGGCTTTCGTGCTCAACGCCGGCAGGGCATTGAACGCCCGATGCAGCCAGGACGAACCGTCCACCAGCAACAGCGGTTTAGGCGCGGTCATCGGCAAAAGTGCTCCGTGGTCACAATTGATTGATCATGCTGGCCAAACAAGCGGCCCCGAAACCGTTGTCGATGTTCACCACCCCAACTCCGCCCGCGCAAGATGTCAGCATCCCCAGCAACGCCGACAAACCGTTGAAATGGGCGCCATAGCCGACGCTGGTCGGCACCGCGATCACTGGACGGGCCACCAGTCCGGCCACCACGCTCGGTAACGCTCCTTCCATCCCGGCGATGACGATCACGACTCGCGCCGCTCGAATCGACTCCAGCCGCGCCAGCAGCCGGTGCAATCCGGCCACCCCCACATCGTTGATCCGGTCGATGCGGTTGCCGAACAACAGGGCGGTTTCCGCCGCTTCTTCCGCCACCGGCAGATCGGACGTACCGGCGGTCACGATGGCGATAGCGGTTTCGGTCGGCGAACGGCGACGGCGCTGGATCGCGATAGTGCGCCCCAGGGCATTGTAACGAGCATCGGGGCTCAGCACCGCCACCGCATCGGCCATTTCCGGCGTGGCGCGGGTGGCGAGAATATCGCCCTCACCTTGCAGCATGGCCGCGACGATGGTTCGAATTTGGGCGACGGTCTTGCCGGCGCAATAGATCACTTCGGGGTGGCCGCGCCGCAGTTCCCGGTGGTTGTCGAGAACGGCCTCGCCCAAATCGCGGAACGGCAATTCCCGCAATCGATCTACCGCTCGATCCACCGCCAGTTCGCCACGGCGTACCTGCTCCAGCAGCAACCGCAGCGCGGCCTCGTTCACGATCGCTTACTCCGCCGCCGCGACATTGAAACTGCCCATCCGATAACCTTCCAAATCCAGGGTGACGTAACGGAAACCACACTCGTTCAGCGCTGCCACCACTCGATGGGTAACCGCCTCGTCCAGCAAACGAAGATGCTCGGTCCGATCGATCTCGATCCGGGCTAAATCGTCGTGGCAACGCACTCGCACCCGATCGAATCCGAGCACCAACAAGGCGTGTTCGGCGCTNNCCCGCCGCAACAGCTCGGGACGCACTTCGGTATCGTGCGGCAACCGGGTCAACAGACAAGCATAAGCCGGCTTGTTCCAGATCGGCAGGTTCAACGCCCGGGCATAGCGGCGAATTTCGGCTTTACCCAATCCGGTCTCCAACAGCGGGCTGCGAACCCCCAATTCTTGCAAGGCGCGAAAACCGGGCCGGTAATCGTCGAGATCATCCCGGTTGGTTCCATCGACCAGCCAAGCGCAATCTTCCTCGGCGGCGACGGTTTTTAGCTGGGCAAACAATTCCCGCTTGCAGCGATAGCAACGGTCGGGCGGGTTGTCGAGAATTGCCGCTGGCACGGGCAATTGCAGCAGCCGGTGGCGCACGCCGAGCAGCGCGGCCAACTCTGCGGCTTCGGCGATTTCCCGGGACGCCATGTAGGGTGTCGCCACCGTCAGCGCCGCTACCCGTTCGCCCAGCGCCATGCGGGCCGCCGCCAGCAACAGGCCGCTGTCCAGCCCGCCAGAACACGCCACCGCGACCGATCCCAGTTGCCGCAACAATTCTAGCAATCCCTGATAAGCGGGTTCCGTCAGCGCGGACGGAAAATCGGTCGTCACGAGGATGATTCCGTCAGTTCCACCGGCATTTCCCGCGCCGCTAACGCCTCCCGCACGGCTGCATAAACCGCGTGGATCGGCACGCCCCGTTCCAGCGCCAGCCGCTTGCAATCCTCGTATTCTGGCTTGCCGCGGATGGGCCGACCCTGATAGTGGGCGATCTTGATCCCCACCTGACCGTAACGCGTCGCCACGCGCGCGGCTTCCCGGAACAGCGCAGTACGCGCCACGGCATAGCGGCGCACGCCTAGGGTGGTGGTCTCGGTCAATAACAGTTCGGTCAACACCGACGTCAGCATCGGCAGGCACAATACGCTTATCAGCATACCTGGCCGATTTTTCTTCATCAGCACCGGCGTCAGCCAGACATCGTGCGCCCCGGCCGCGAACAGCCGCTCCAGCACATGGTCGTAGCATTCCGGATTCATATCGTCGATATTGCATTCCAGCACGCACAGCTCGCTTTGCTCGCTTTCCGCTTCCGACAGCTCGCCCAGACAGACTCGCAATACGTTGGGAATGGGACCATCGCGATGGCCGACACCGTAACCGATCCGGTTCACCGCAAGTTTTGGACGCGTGACGAACTCGTCTACGAACGTCGCCAGCAACGCTGCCCCAGTCGGCGTGGTGGCCTCGAACGGCACCGCCCCGAGCTTGACCGGCACGCCCTTGAGCAATTCCAGAGTCGCTGGGGCCGGCACCGGCAACGCACCATGCTCGCAATGCGCCACGCCACCGCCTAATTCCACCGGCGAACACAGCACCCGATCTACATTCAGCCGATCCAGGGCGATGGTGCCAGCAACGATATCGACGATGGCATCCAGCGCCCCCACCTCGTGAAAATGGATCTGATCCGGCGAGGTGTCATGGATGCGGGCTTCGGCCTCGGCCAGCCGACGAAACACCGCCACGGCCCGCCCCCGCACGCTTTCCCTGAGCGCACTGCTGCCGATGATCGCTTCGATCTGCCGCAGATTCCGGCGCGGCAGCCGTTGCGGATCGGTCACCACCCGCACTTGGGTGCCGGCTAGCCCTTGACGGCTCGCGCGGCCGGCTTGAACGGCGAAGCCTTCCAGCCCTAACCCTGCCAAATCAATGACCAGCTCGTCGTAATCCACTCCCAAATCCAGCAAAGCCGCCAAGTGCATGTCGCCGCTGATGCCGGCGAAGCAATCGTAGTAGAGAACGCTCATGGCCGTCGTGCACAACCGCGAAGCCGGTCACGATCAAAACGGAAATTCACCTTTTACCTCCTGTTCGAGGGGTTTCGAGATCGGCCGTTCGGCCAATTTCTGAACTGGATACCCGTCCACGTAGATCGCCCGGTGCGGCCGTGCTGGACAAGCATTCTCGCAGGCTCCACAACCAACGCACAGGTTCTCTCGCACTTCTGGAATCGTCAGTCCATCCCGGTATGGAACCATATGCACCGCCTTGGTGGGACAGTATTCATCGCAAGCGCCACAAGCGGTGTGATCGGTATACACGATACAATTGTCGCGCACGAACCGGGCCACACCCAGTTGAGCGATCTGCTTGGCCGCCAAATCCAGCGCACGGATCGCGCCGGTCGGGCAAACTTGTCCGCAGCGATTGCACTCGTAACTGCAATAGCCGGTGGTGTAGTCCATGTAGGGTTGCAACAATCCGGACAGGCCATATTCCAGCATGGCCGGTTGCAGCACGCCGTAGGGGCAAGCGCTGACGCAAAGATGACAAGCGATACAAAGATCGTTGAAGCGCGCCAAATCGCCTGCACCGGGCGGCGCTACCGGCCAAACCTTGCGATTGATCACCGTGGTCGGTACGCGATTGCGAGGTTTGATGCCAACACCATCCCGAGGCACTAATCCCACCAGCCAGACTAGCAACAGCGCCGATCCGCGCAGCAACGTCCGTCGAGCAGGATTCGGCGCGCGGCTCTCCGCTTCCCTCGCATCATCCGGCTTTTCGCCGGCCAGGGAAGAAAAGCGGTGCGAAGGATGAGGGCCGTTCGACGGCAACGAGACTGGAGGTGCGGGATAAAACTTCACCGGTCGGGGACGGGCATAACCGATACCATGCGCTTCGCAAACCGTGATGCAGTTGAAGCAAGCCACGCAACGGCTGAAATCCACTTCCTTGGTTTTCAGCCGAATACAGCCGGCCTTGCAGTGGATCGAACATTGGGCGCACAGGATGCAAGCATCCTCGGGAATCCGGATCTTGAACAAGGCAAAGCGCGATACTAAACCCAACAACGCACCGACCGGACACAGCAGGTTGCAGAACAATCGGCCCTTGGCCACGCTCAGCCAGACCAATCCGGCCAAGAACAAGGCCGGAAACGCCAGCGTCGCCGGCGACGGCGCCTTCCATTGCAGGGGAAACGGGCCGTAAATCCCCAAGCTTTCCATCAGTTGTCCCAATCCATTGTGAGCGACAACATAAAGCGGGCGAAGCAAGTCGCCAGCGATGCGGCCAAAATTGCTCAATGGATCGAGCAGGCTCAGCGCCAACATGCTGCCGCTCAGAAACAACCCGACGGTCAGCGCCAGCACACCATATCGGATCGCGTCGTGCGGTTTCTGGTAACGGAACTTGACCTTGCGGGGCTTGCGCAGCTTGTCGGCGATATGGATGACGATATCCTGCAAGATACCGAGCGGGCGGATCATCGAGCAGTACACTCGCCCGAACAGCAGAGTCAGGACCAGCACTGCCAGAAAGCCAGTGGCCGCCCACGCAAACGTCTGGGTGAATTTCAGCAGCGACGGCACGAACTGCGGATACAGCGCCACGGTAGCGGCCGGCGTCTCTCCGATCCGCTCGAAATCCACGAACAGGAGCGTGGTCGACGCCAGAAACGCCAGCGCCACCACCACCCGGATTTTCTTCAACCACGGTTGTTTCATGGTTGCTTGTCGGTCATCGCCCGCGGACTTCGCTCATCCGCGAGGGTAAGATTCTGAGGAAGTTCGGTTATAGTTGGCCGAATCGCGAGGCGGTCGCGCAACGATCAAAGCACGATCCGCCGGATAGCGAGATTCTCCAAATCCTTGCGGCCTGCACCCATTTCGCCGGCGATACGGATATAGTCCACCGCATCTGGCTCCAAACCGAATAGCTTGGCCGCCGCCGCGTCCGCCGTCACCAGATCGGTCGAAAGCAATTGCGATCGCAGGTTGGCGACATCGGCCGTCGACACCCCACGCGGCCCGTGGCGCAACAGCACGTTATAGGCGTCCACCACATTGAGATCAGGCTTGCGGTAAGTGGCGAAATCGGCGATGCATTGGTGCAGGTCGTTGGCGTGCCATTCGCTGCGATCCCAAACGACGCCCATCAAATTCTTCATCGCCACCGTCAATCGAGCGCCGCCGTGGCTTTTCAACACCGGCACGTTGATCAACACATCCGCCTGCAAAATCAGTTCGTGTTCCTTGACCTCGCGCAAGCGGCGGCCTCTGGGAATCGCAACGGTCTGGAAATAGCCTTCGCTGTTGCCCGGTGCCAGTTTGCCGCCCGCATCCTTCACCGCCTGCTCAATGCCGCTGGTCCGGTAGCTGTCGCGCCAGGCGTCGCAGGTGTGATCGAATACGTAGACTTCCTTGGCACCGGCTTGCAGGCAATGCTCGACGATGCGGCGGACCAAGCGGGGATTGGTGTTGGCGGCCCGCTCCGGCGACACGTTCCAGCCGATGTTGGGTTTGACCACCACTTTCTGCCCTTTTTTGACGAACCGCCCCATTCCGCCCAAGGCTTCGATACCACGATCAAACAGCGCTTCGGGCTCGCCGTTTTTGACCGCCACGAGATCGGGAATTCCGGCTGCGGGTTCGGCAGCGAGCGCAAAGCGAGCCGGATCACCTAGGACAAAACCGGTACCCGTCCACATTCCAACGCTGACCGCTTTCAAAAAACTTCTACGTTGCATGATGGGTCTCCTCCGCGCGGGTCCGAAAGCTCCTTGGCGCGCAAGCTGCCGCTCGCGCTCAGAAGCGGAATCGTCGAAGAATGGTCAATGACGACAGCGCGCCAACCAGCTTGCGATCCTTATCGATCACGGGCAGACGCAAGTAGCCCTCCGACAGCAGCTTCAACGCCTCGGAAAGCGGCGCTTCGGCTTCGACGACCGGATGGGGACCAGCGAAATCGGCCACCTTGCGATGCAAGTAGGGAATCAAACGATTATCGACATCTTCGGCCGACTCGCGTTCGGCGTCGTCCGGCAATTGTGGTTCCGGGGGCAGCAGCATCTTGGAGAAGGTGAAAGAGGTGATCGTACCCACGAACTCGCCTTTTTCGTTGACCACCATCAAATCCTGCATGTGCTTGCGGATCATGACGCTCAATGCTTCTGACAGCGGCGCGGTGTCGAGCACGTAAGTAGGCGCGGACAGCATGTAGTGTTTGCACTTCATTTCGAATTCCTCCCGCTGGGTTTGAGCCGGCCGGGCCGGCGGCTTTCATTCCAAAAACCTACCGAATGCGGACCCTAAGAATTCCCGCACTTGCGATGCTTCTATCGGGTATTATTACCTAACCATCGGCTCCGCGCATAAGAGCGCGGTCGCGATTCGATACAATCCGTGGAGGAAGCTATGGTTGTTGGAATCATCTCGCTGGTGGCGGGCCTGATCGGGCTGGTCGCCGCCGCGATGCTGTATGGCTGGATCGTGCGCCGCCCGACCGGCGATGCGCTGATGACCTCGATCGCCAACGAGATCCAGTTAGGCGCTATGACCTATCTGCGCGCTCAGTACGCGAAAATCGGTATTTTCGCCCTCGTGGTCGCAATGTTGCTGTCGATGCAACACGGTTTCGGTACCAGCGCCGCCTTCCTCCTCGGCGCCCTGACCTCGGCGTTGGCCGGCTTCGTCGGGATGCGGGCGGCAACCAAAGCCAACGTCCGCACCACGGCGGCGGCCCGCGAGCACGGCGCCGGCGAGGCGCTGCTGATGACCTTCAATGGCGGCGCGGTGATGGGCGTCGCCGTGGCCAGTTTCGGCTTGGTGGGCCTTGGCTTGCTGTTCGCGATTTTGGCTTCCAAGATTGCCGTCGATCCCGAATCCGCATCGACGATCTGGGGCTTTTCGATGGGCGCCTCGTCCATCGCCTTGTTCGCCCGGGTCGGTGGCGGTATTTTCACCAAAGCGGCGGACGTCGGCGCCGACTTGGTCGGCAAGGTCGAAGCCGGCATTCCCGAGGACGATCCCCGCAATCCGGGCGTGATCGCCGACAACGTCGGTGACAATGTCGGCGACATCGCCGGCATGGGCGCCGATATCTACGAATCCTATGTCGGTTCGATGGTGGCGGCCGTGACCTTGGCGGCCACCTCCAGCGTTGCCGAATTGACCCACTACTTCGGCGACTCCGTTTCTCGCCCGATGCTGCTGGCCCTGCCGCTGATACTGGCCACCATCGGCCTCGGCTCGTCGCTGGTCGGCATCTACGGCATGTCCGCCTTCAAAAAATACGGGCCGGAGCGCGCACTGGCGATTTCCGAATTCAGCTCCGCCGGTCTGTTCCTGCTACTGACGCTACTAACGTTGATGGTGTTCGGTTTTGGCTGGCCAGTGTTCTTCGCGATCCTGGCTGGCAATCTGGCGGGCATTGCCATCGGCCGGGCGGCTTGGTACTACACCTCGTCCAAGCCAGTCACGAAAATCGTCATGGCTTCGAAAACCGGACCGGCTACCAACCTCATCACCGGATTGGCGGTAGGCATGGAAAGCTGTGCGGTCCCGATCCTGGTCATCGTCGCGGCGATATTCATCGCCCACCAGACCGCCGGCCAATACGGTATCGCCATCGCGGCGGTGGGCATGTTGGCGACCGCCGGCGTGACCATGACCATCGACGCCTCGGGACCGATTTCCGATAACGCCGGCGGTATTGCCGAAATGTCGCACCAGCCACCCGAGGTACGCGAAATCACCGATCATCTCGACGCCATCGGCAACACTACCGCCGCCACCGGCAAGGGTTTCGCCGTCGGCTCCGCCGCCCTGACCGCGTTGGCGTTGTTCGTCGCCTACAAAGAAGCGATTGAGCTGGTGGCTGGCCGCCCGCTCGCGATGGACATCACCGAGCCGAAGGTGGTGATGGGCGTGCTGCTGGGCGGCGTGGTGGTGCTGCTGGCCGCTGCCATGACCATGAGCTCGGTGGGCCGGGCAGCGATGGAAATGGTCTCGGAGATCCGCCGCCAGTTCCGCGAAATACCCGGCCTACTGCAAGGCACCGCCAAGCCCGATACTGCCCGATGCGTGACGATTTCGACCGACGCGGCTCTGCGCGAGATGGTGCCACCGGGACTGCTGGCCGTGCTGGCGCCAGTGATTGTCGGTTTCTTCCTTGGCCCGGTCGCGCTGGGCGGCATGTTGCTCGGCTCCATGCTCGCCGGTGTGGTGATGGCCCTGCTGATGGCCAATGCCGGCGGCGCTTGGGACAACGCCAAGAAGTCCATCGAACACGGCGACCTGAAGGGCGAGCGCAAAGGCGGCGAAGCGCATGCGGCAGCGGTGATCGGCGATACCGTGGGCGATCCTTTCAAAGACACCAGCGGCCCGGCCATGAACATCCTGATCAAGCTGCTGTCGGTCGTGTCCTTGATCCTGGTGCCGTTTATTGCCTGAACGGGCCGGTCCACTCCCTCGCGCGCTCTTGTCCCCTTCTCCTTCTAAGGGAAGGGGATAGTCCCTCGAACTTCCAACCTCTACTTCACTTGCCGGTCAAACCAGGCCGGCAATTCGTCGAGATGGCTGACCACCGCATCCGGCTCGACATCCCAGGGATCGAATACGGCATCCGGCTGGCGCTTGACCCAGGCGGCTCGCAAACCAGCGGCCTTGGCACCGATCACGTCCCAAGCATTGCTGGACACCAACCAAGTTTCGGCCGGCGCACGACCGGTTCGCCGGGCTAGATAAGCATAAACCTCGGGATCCGGTTTGAAGGTGCGCAGATCGTCTACGCTGACCACGTCTTCCAGATGCGGCAGCACTCGGACGTTAGCCAGCAACGCACGGATGCTGGCTTCCACGCCGTTCGAGAATGCCACCAGCCGATGGCCCTGGGCTTTGAGCGCCGCCAGACCGGCAACGACTTCCGGAAATACCGGCAGGTAAAGATAAGCCTCCAGCAACCGGCCTTGATCGGACTCCGGTAATTCGCAGCGCAGAGCCCGCTGGGTGTAGCGCAGAGCCTGCCGGGTACACACGTCGAAATCGGCGTACCGTCGCATCAGGCCGCGTCGGAACGAATATTCCAGTTGTTTGGTCCGCCACAGGCTGGCGAACTGGACAGCCTGCTCGCCGACCAGCGCCTGCAACGGTTCGACCAGCGCCAGCGGATCTACCAACGTACCGTAAATATCGAATCCTAAAGCATAAGTCTTCTCTACACTCGACTCCATACAATCCTCGCTTCGAACCCACCGCCTATTTCGTCCGCATGACCGCAGCCGCTAGCAACAACCAAGCCACCAGGAAGGCCGTGCCACCGATGGGGGTAATGGCGCCCAGCCAGCGGATTCCGCTCAGGCTGAGCGCATACAGGCTGCCCGAGAACAACACTAGACCGGCGGCCATCAGCACACCCGCCCAGTGCAAAAACGCCGTCGCCGGCAAATGCAGCGCCACCAGGCCAATCGCGATCAAGCCGAGAGCATGATAAATATGATAGTGCACAGCAGTTTCATAAACGGCCATGAGATCGGGTGTCAGCGTCTTTTTCAGGGCATGAGCGCCAAACGCTCCCATCGCCACCGCCAACAACATTCCGATGCTGCCCAACACCAACCACGCTTTCGCCGACAACGGCACGATAGTTTTCTCCAAAGTCGTTCGAGCTCGTCACGCATCCCCCCGATTTGCCTCGCCGAACCGTTCGGGGAGTTTCGAGGCGAACCGGCGGCGGACGAGTTGCCGCGAGGTCGCGCGCAGACGAATTTACATCTGGCGCACGCTGGCCTTGCGAAACTCCTCGCGCATCTCCTGGAAGGTCCGGGCTACCGGGAATTGCGGGAATTCGTCGATCACGTTTTGCGGTGGCCGGAACAAAATGCCCGCCTCGGCTTCGGCCAGCATGGCGGTATCGTTGTAAGAATCGCCGGCGGCGATCACTCGAAAGTTAAGCTCGTGAAACGCGCGTACCGCTTGGCGTTTGGAATCGGCTTGCCGCAGGACATAGTTCACGACCCGGTCTTCCACGACCTCCAGACGGTGACAAAACAAGGCTGGCCAACCGAGTTGTCTCATCAGCGGCATAGCGAACTCGTAATAGGTATCCGAGAGGATGACGACCTGGAACCGCTCGCGCAACCAGTCCAGAAACTCGCTCGCCCCTTCCAAGGGTCCCATACCGGCGATCACCCGCTGAATGTCCGGCAACGTTAGACCGTGTTGGTCGAGCAAATCGAGCCGCCGTCGCATCAACTGATCGTAATCGGGAATATCGCGAGTAGTCAGCCGCAGCGCCTCGATACCGGTGCGTTCGGCGACGTTGATCCAGATTTCTGGAACCAGGACCCCTTCCAGGTCCAGGCAAGCGAGTTCCATGAGAGCCCCCTGTTTTAGTTGCCTGCCATGCGGACGTGGTGGCAAGCATCGGTGTAGTCGCTGACGGTCATAAATAGCGACAACGCTAACCCGTTTTCCGCCACGACCGCAATAGTTGACATGTCGCTCTCCAAGCTCAGCTACTCGTGCGATTTCGCGGTCTCAACAAAAAACCCATCCAGTCATTCCGGCCGGACGGGTCAAAAATCCTGCGCGTGACTTACTTCAAGGCCGGTAGGGCGCCATCTTTGGCATCAATGTAACCGATAGTGGCTTTCTTCTTGTTATTCCGAGTTATTCCGCTTGGCGTCTATCTCGCTCAGAACCGCTGCTCGGTGATCGCCCCATCGCTCTCGGATGCGCCATTCTGGCCTTGCTCGCCCGGATCCTGATTTCCTCCTCTCGCTAAAATTTCTCCTATCACTTAGCGAATGCTTAAGTGGGAATAGTAGCACGAAAGATGCAACTTTTTCGGAAAATACCAGACGAAATCCTGCATCACTTGGAATAAGGTTCTCGGCGATCCGATCTCTCTAAAAACTCGGAATTACGATGGTGGCGACTTCGATTTCGTGGCTCAAGGCGAAAAGAGTGGCCCTTTTATGCATCCATATTTATACTATCGTAAAATATTAATTTCACGAGATATGCTGTTTTGCGCCTCTTTCCAAGGTCACCTGCATGGTCTAAAGTTTCGACATCGGGCGAATGAAAGAGCGATATTTCGAAACCGTCAGGAATTACCGCGCTACAAAACATGGCCACCAATCCCAGCAATGTCGTCTCGCAACCCGGCGTTCAACTGATCGGGCTAGCGAGACAACTCGTGCAAAACCACCTGATCGACGAGACCGCCGCGCTCAAGGCACTCGAACAGTCGCGCAAAGAAAACGCCCCTTTCGTCGCTTATTTGGTCGAAAACAAGCTGGCTCGCGACAAGGATATTGCCCGTATCGCCGCGCGCAGTTTCAATCTTCCGCTGTTCGACATCGAAACCCTGGACATCGACTCGACCGTCGTTCGTCTGGTCGACGAAAAGTTGCTCCGCCGACATCACGCCCTCCCCCTGCACAAACGAGGCCGGCGGTTATTCGTAGGTGTAAGCGATCCCACCAACCAACGGGTGCTGGAAGACATCAAGTTCCAAACCCGGCTCGATATCGAACCGATCGTCGTTAGCGAACTCCAGTTGATCAAGGCGCTCGATGGTGCCATCGATGCGCAGGCACCGGGCATGATCGACAACGACATCGGCGATCTCGACTTCGGCGGCGAGACCGATGCAGCGGCGAAAGTCGAAACCTTGACCCAATCGGACGCCGACGATGCGCCGGTAGTAAGGTTCATTAACCAAGTCATTTTGCAAGCCATCAACCGTGGGGCTTCCGACATCCACTTCGAGCCCTACGAAAAGATTTACCGGGTACGTTTCCGCCAGGACGGCATTCTGGACGAAATCTACAAGCCACCGGTCACGATGGCGCCTCGCCTGGCCGCCCGCCTCAAGATCATGGCGCAACTCGACATCGCCGAGCGCCGTGTGCCCCAAGATGGACGCATCAAACTTTATCTGACCAAGCAACGCGCCATCGATTTTCGGATGAACACCCTGCCGACGCTGTGGGGTGAAAAAGTGGTCATGCGCTTGCTCGACCCCTCCAGCGCCCAGATGGGCATCGAAGCTCTGGGTTACGAAGAACACCAGAAAGAACTCTTCGTCAAAGCCATTCACAAACCGCAGGGCATGGTGTTGGTCACCGGCCCAACCGGCAGCGGTAAAACGGTATCGCTGTACACTGCGCTCAACATCCTGAACACCGCTGCCGTCAATATCTCCACCGCCGAGGATCCGGTGGAAATCAACTTGCCTGGCATCAATCAAGTCAACGTTAACCCCAAGGTTGGCATGACCTTCGCCAACGCCTTGCGNNGACATCATCATGGTCGGCGAAATTCGCGACTTGGAAACCGCCGAAATTGCCATCAAGGCCGCCCAAACCGGCCACATGGTGCTCTCCACTCTGCACACAAACAGCGCACCGCAAACGCTTAGCCGTTTGATGAATATGGGCGTTGCGCCCTACAACATCGCCTCCAGCGTGACCCTCATCATCGCTCAGCGGCTGGCGCGCCGGCTTTGCCAGCACTGCAAGGAACCCGTCAAGATTCCACCGGACGAGTTGATCAACCAAGGCTTTCACGAAAGCGAGTTGAATGAATTGGAGATTTTCAAAGCTGCTGGTTGCGACCAATGCAACCACGGCTACAAGGGCCGGGTCGGCGTTTACGAGGTTCTTCCCATTTCCGAAGAAATCGGCCGAATCATCATGGAAAGCGGCAACGCCCTGCAGATCGCCGAGCAGGCGCGCAAGGAAGGCATCAACGACCTGCGCCAGTCGGGCCTGAACAAGGTCCGCATGGGCCTCACCAGCCTCGAAGAAATCAACCGAGTAACAACGGATTAACGGTCGTGGCTAAACAACCTACCCTGACAAAAGCCAAGAAAAGAGAAGAGGAACCCACGTTCAAGTGGGAAGGTACCGACAAGCGAGGCGTCCGCGTCAAGGGCGAGTTGCGTGCGGTCAACCAAAACCTGATCAAAGCCGAGCTGCGCCGACAAGGTATCGTACCGCTACGGGTTCGGAAAAAATCCAAGCCCCTCTTCACGGTCGGGGACAACGTCAACTCGAAAGACATCATGCTGTTCACGCGCCAACTCTGCACCATGCTGGGTTCTGGCATCGCCGTGGTACAAGCGCTGGATATGGTCGGGAACAGCAACAAAAAGACCAAGGTCAAGGAATTGATTCTCGGCATCAAAGCCGACGTGGAGAGCGGCACCTCGCTGTCGAAGGCTCTGGGCAGGCATCATCTGTACTTCAACGATCTGTACTGCAGCCTGGTGCACGCTGGCGAGGAGGCGGGCGTTCTCGAAATTTTGCTCGACAAGATCGCGACCTATCTCGAAAAATCCGAAGCGCTGAAAGCCAAGGTCAAGAAAGCGCTGACCTATCCGGCCATCGTGCTGGTGTTCGCATTCGTGGTCACCGCAATCCTGCTGATTTTCGTGATCCCCACTTTTGAAGGGCTGTTCAAAGGGTTCGGCGCGGAATTGCCGGCCCTCACTCGTTTCGTCATCGAGCTTTCGAATACGTTCCAGAAATATTGGTACTTGATCCTGGGATTACCGGTCGTCGGTATCGTCGGCTTTCTGGAAGCACGCAAACGTTCGCGCACCTTCTATCAGCTCGTAGACCGCTGGGTTCTACAACTTCCGCTGATCGGCGACTTGGTCGCCACGTCGGCCAACGCCCGCTTCGCCCGTAC
>DEHU01000300.1 GCA_002352125.1 Competibacteraceae bacterium UBA2792
CGGATGTCGAAGTTGCGCGCTTCGACGCGGCCCTGCGCCCGCTCGATGGCCTTGGTCACCCACGGATGTTCGATGGCCTCGCCCTTCTCCATACCGAGCTTTTGCATCAATCCTGCCACCCGATCAGAGGCAAAGATTCGCAGCAGATTGTCTTCCAGCGACAGATAAAAACGGCTAGAGCCGGGATCGCCCTGGCGACCGGAACGGCCACGCAACTGATTGTCGATGCGCCGCGACTCGTGGCGCTCGGTACCGACCACATGCAAACCGCCAGCGGCGACCACCTGCTCGTGCCGCACCTGCCAGTTTCGCTTCGCGTCTTCGAGCATGGCCTCGGTAGCTTCCGGTTCCATGGCCTTCAATTCGGCTTGCAGGTTGCCCCCCAACACGATATCGGTACCGCGACCGGCCATGTTGGTGGCGATAGTCACGGTGCCGGGACGGCCAGCTTGAGCGATGATCTCCGCTTCGCGCTCGTGCTGCTTGGCATTCAACACCTGATGGGAAATTTTCTCCTTATCCAGCAAGTTGGACAGCAATTCCGATACTTCGATCGAAGTGGTGCCGACCAGGGCCGGTTGGCCGCGCTGGCGACAATCGCGGATGTCGGCCAAAACCGCCTCGAATTTTTCCTGCTGGGTGAGAAAGACCAAATCGCCCATGTCCCTGCGGATCATCGGCAGATGGGTCGGAACCACGACCACCTCCAACCCATAGATCTGCTGAAACTCGAAGGCTTCGGTATCGGCGGTGCCGGTCATGCCCGCCAGTTTTTGGTAGAGGCGAAAATAGTTCTGAAAAGTGATCGAGGCCAGCGTTTGATTCTCGGCCTGGATTGGCACCCCTTCTTTGGCTTCGATGGCCTGATGGAGGCCGTCCGACCAGCGCCGGCCGGGCATGGTGCGTCCGGTGAACTCATCGACAATGATCACCTCGCCGCCGCGAACGATGTACTCCACGTCCTTGTGAAACAAGGCGTGCGCCCGCAAGCAAGCATTAAGATGATGGAACACTCCGAGATTGGCGGCGTCGTACAGGCTCTCGTTGCCGTGCAGCAGTCCGTTTTCGACCAGCAGATCCTCGATCTGCTGATGACCATCTTCGGTCAGGTAGACCTGTTTGGCCTTTTCGTCCACCCAATAATCGCCTGGTCCTTCTTCCTCTTTCTGGCGGGTCAGTTTGGGTACGATCTCGTTGACTCGGCGGTACAGTTCGGAGCTTTCTTCGGCTGGTCCGGAAATGATCAACGGCGTGCGCGCTTCATCGATCAGGATCGAGTCCACCTCGTCTACCAACGCATAATGCAATGGTCGCTGCACCTTCTGGTCCAGACCAAACGCCATATTGTCGCGCAGGTAGTCAAAGCCATACTCGTTGTTGGTGCCGTAGGTAATATCGGCAGCGTAAGCAGCCCGTTTTTCTTCCGGGCTCATTCCGGCCACCACCACACCGACGCTCATACCCAAAAACTTATAGATTTGACCCATCCATTCGGAGTCGCGCCGGGCCAGATAATCGTTGACTGTCACCACATGGACGCCCTTACCGGTCAGGGCGTTCAAATAAACCGGCAGCGTCGCCACCAGCGTTTTGCCCTCACCGGTGCGCATCTCGGCGATCTTGCCCTCGTGCAACACGATCCCGCCGATCAACTGCACGTCGAAATGCCGCATCTCCAGAGTGCGTTTGCTGGCCTCGCGCACCACGGCGAACGCTTCCGGCAACAGCGCATCGAGCTTTTCGCCCTTGGCCAGCCGATTCCTGAATTCCTCGGTCTTGGCGCGCAGCTCCACGTCGTTTAAGGCCGCGATGGCCGGTTCCAGGGCGTTGATCCGGTCTGCCACCTTCCGCATGGGGCGAAGCACGCGGTCGTTGCGGCTGCCAAAAATGCTTTTCAGAATATTCATCAATCGGGGGCCTTCCGCTTCATCGCTCAAAATAAATAAGCCGAATCATACCCCAGCGGCGGTTTTTTTGCCCGACGCAGCCGAATGAGCAATGCCGATGAGGAAAACGACGACGGCTTTCCGGGATCGAGCCGGAAAGCCGTCGTAGAAAACCTAAAGAAAAAAGCTGCTAGCCAGATCGTTTCAACGAGCGGCCTGGGCCGGCTGCAAATAAGAGATGGGAACCTGTCGTTCGTCGCTAAAAGTGACTTCTTCCCAGGCGGTCTCATCGGCTAGCAAGGTGCGCAGCAAACGATTGTTGAGCGCGTGCCCGGACTTATAGCCATTAAAGGCGCCGATCAGGCTGCGGCCCAACAGATACAAATCGCCGATAGCATCCAATATCTTGTGCTTGACGAATTCATCTTCGTAGCGTAAGCCGTCTTCGTTGAGAATCCGGTAATCGTCCACCACGATGGCGTTATCGAGCGTGCCACCCAGGGCCAATCGCCGCTCTCGCAGGTATTCGAGATCGCGCATGAATCCAAAAGTTCGCGCTCGACTGACCTCCTTGACGAAAGAAGTCGTCGAGAAATCCACCACGGCGTGTTGATTGCGGCCCCGAAACAGCGGATGGTCGAAAGCGATGGTAAACTCGACCTTAAAGCCGTCGAAGGTATCGAAGCATGCCCATTTGTCGTCTTCCTCGACCATCACCGGCCGCTTGATGCGGATAAAACGCTTGGGCGCATTCTGCTCCTGAATACCGGCCGACTGGATCAGAAACACGAACGGTCCGGCGCTGCCATCCATGATCGGCACCTCGGCGGCGCTCACGTCCACGTAAGCGTTATCGATACCCAAACCGGCAAACGCCGAGAGCAAATGCTCGACCGTGGAAATCCGCGTTTTCCCCTTGATCAACGAAGTAGATAGCTGGGTATCCCCAACATTCTGTGGACAGGCCTTGATTTCGACCGGAGCGGGCAAATCGACCCGCCGGAACACGATACCGACATCGGGCGCCGCTGGTCGCAACGTCAAATAGACCTTATCACCGGTATGCAACCCGACACCGGTCGCCCGAATGGCATTTTTCAAGGTTCGCTGCCTAATCATGTTAGGTCCCCCAACACGTCGATTGAACTGGAGCACGGTGCCTCGGTCTGCTGCGCGATCACGCGATCACGCGATCACGCATCCCCTCGATACCGACCGGTGAATTTGGCCAGGCGGTACCTGTTGCACCTTCATAACGTTGCAATCAAGATACCACAGTTCGTAGCTATCTTGCAACTTTTGTTTCTCTTTCGCAACTGCGATTGTTGTTAAGTTGCGAAAGCTCGTGCTCCAACCATCGATACGAACCGGTGCCACCATCCGGCGGCAATCGCCTATCCATGGGGGGAACCGGTCATCCCTGATCGGATCCGATCCGCTTCAATCCGCCTGACGGCGCAGAAACGCCGGAATATCCAAGTACTCCAGATCATCGGCCCGTTCCCGCTCGCTCAGTCCATCGCCAACCGCTTTCTGGCGACTGCTAGGCCGGTCGTGGCGGAAGTGCGCCTCGCTTTCGCCCTGTCGCTGTACCAGCTTGAAGGGAGGAATTGCGGCTTCCCGCTCCCGCGATCCGGCTTGCTTGGTCGCGGCCGGCGCACCCTGACCGATGCCGGTCGCCACGATGGTCACTCTGATTTCGTTGTGCATTTCGGGGTCGATCGCGGTTCCGACCACTACGGTAGCATCGTCGGAAGCCAGTTCCTTGATGGTATTGCCGACTTCCTCGAACTCGCCGATGGTCAAGTCCATGCCCGAGGTGATGTTGACCAGCA
>DEHU01000023.1 GCA_002352125.1 Competibacteraceae bacterium UBA2792
CCGATGCGCTACGGATCGAATAGATGCGCGGACGCTACGGGTGGTGGATCGGTTTGCCGGTCGTCGTGCTGATCGCCGCAATGACGGGTTACGTTTTCTGGCCTCTCCCCAAGCCGGCAGAGAGCGTAGCCGTTAATTCGGCCTTGGGCGATGGCGATAGCGCCGGTTATCAGCGGGCTTACGAACCTCGCCCGTTCCAGTTTCCCGTCGATCACGGCCCACATCCCGAATTCCGCAACGAATGGTGGTACGTNNCAGTTGACCCTGTTTCGCATCGCGCTCGCTCCGACGCCACCTATCGCCGATTCCGCTTGGCGCACAAACCAAGTTTACATGGGCCATTTCGCGTTGACCGATGTAGCGACGGGACAGCACCACGCTTTCGAACGCTTCAGTCGCGATTCGGTAGGTTTGGCGGGCGCGCAAGCGACACCCTTTCGGGTCTGGCTAGACGATTGGGCCTTGACCGGAGCCGAATCCGATACATTTCCGATACGAGTATCCGCCCAAGAAGGCAAAGTCGCGATCAATTTGACGCTGAGTACCGCCAAACCAGTGGTATTGCAAGGGAATCGGGGCTTGAGCCAGAAAAGCGCCGAACCGGGCAACGCTTCNNATGTTTTATCGGCTGCGCCGCAAGGACGGGAGTGTGGACCCCCATAGCAAGGGGGTGCTGGTGGCAGCCGATGGTCAAACCCGGCCGCTAGGTTGGAACGAGGTAATCCTCCAACCGCTCGGGGAATGGGCAAGCCCGAAAACCGGCGACCGTTATCCCGCGCGTTGGCGGCTGCTTTTACCGGCCGAAAACATGGATTTGACCATCACGCCGAAAGTGGCGGATCAGGAAATGCGGCTAACCGTGCGGTATTGGGAAGGTACGATCACGGTGAATGGCCGCGCCGACGCCCAACTAATCAGCGGCCAGGGATATTTGGAAATGACGCGGTATGAGCAAGAGTAGGCAGTCCTCGACACTGCCGCCTAAATGGCAGGGTATACTCGCCTGCCAAGAAAAGCTCATCGGCGCAATACTCACCTTACATCAGCCCTTTATCCCGCGTTGCCGCCGCGCTTCGAACAGAAAAATCCCGGCCGCCACCGATACGTTCAAACTTTCGACGCCGCCCTCGGCCATGGGAATCCGCACCAGCCGGTCGCAAACCTCCCGGGTCAATCGCCGCAAGCCCCTCTCTTCTGCGCCCAACACGATGGCAGTCGGTACCGTGAAATCCGCCTCGTACAAATTTGTATCCACCTCACCCGCCGCCCCAACGATCCACACGTCCCGTTCCCGCAACCAGCGCAGCGTCCGCGCCAAATTGGTCACTTGCACAAACGGGACGATTTCCGCTGCACCACAGGCTACCTTGCGCACCGTCGCATTCAAACCCGCTGCCCGGTCGACGGGCGCGATCACCGCGTGAACGCCAGCCGCCGCCGCGCTGCGTAGACAAGCGCCCAGATTGTGCGGGTCTTGCACGCCATCCAGCGCCAGCAGCAGAGCCGGCCCGGTCGCCACCGCCAGCAAGTCCGGCAAATCGGCTTCGCCATAAGCCCGCCGTTGAACCGCCAACCGGGCCAGCACACCCTGATGGCGGGCATCGCCGCTCAACCGGTCCAGCTCCGACCGGTCAGCCTGCCGAACCGGCACACCCAGACTGACCGCCTCGTCCAGTAACGCTTGTATCCGTGCGTCCCGCCGCTGGCGCTCTACCCACAATCCACGCAATTGTTCCGGTTCGTACTTCAGCGCCGCCGCCACGGCGTGCAAGCCATGAATCCATTCTTCGGCCACCGATTTAATCCTTTTTACGCTGGCCACGATTCCAGCGGTTGCGGCGACCGTTTTCCCGGCGTTCGCTCTCGATCAACTCGAAATCGATTTTCCGGTCATCCAAATCCACTCGCACCACCCGCACCCGCAAGCTATCGCCCAAACGGTAAACCTGCCCGGAACGCTCGCCGCGCAGACGATGACCGACCGGATCGAAATGATAGTAATCGTTGCGCAAAGCGGTTACGTGCACCAAACCTTCGACGTAGACACCGCTCAGTTCCACGAACAGCCCGAAACCCGTAACGGCGGTGATGATGCCGTCGTAAGCCTGCCCGACCTTGTCGAGCATGAACTCGCACTTTAGCCACTCCACCGCATCGCGTACCGCCTCGTCGGCTCGTCGCTCGGTCATCGAGCAATGTTCGCCTAATCCGGCCAGTTCGACATGGTTATAAGGGAAATCCGCCACTTTCCCCCCATTCAGCACATGGCGGATGGCGCGATGCACTTGGAGATCGGGATAGCGGCGAATCGGGGAAGTAAAATGCGCATACGCCTCCAACGCCAACCCGAAATGGCCGACGTTGCCAGGACTGTAAATCGCTTGGGCCAGCGAACGCAGCATCACCGTCTGAATCAGATGCGCGTCGGGTCGATCGCGAACTCGATCCAAGAGCTGCGTGTAATCGAGCGGCGATGGTTTGTCGCCGCCGCTCAAACCCAAACCCAATTCGCCCAAAAACGCTCGCAGCTTGTTCAAGCGATCCTCGGTCGGCCCCTCGTGGATGCGATACAAACCCGCCATCTTGTGGCGTTGCAGAAACCGCGCCGCCGCCACGTTGGCCGAGATCATGCACTCCTCGATCAAGCGATGCGCATCGTTGCGCTCGGTCGGCAAGATTCGCTCGATCTTGCGATCCGCCCCGTATTCGATCTCGGTTTCCTGCGTATCGAAATCCATCGCGCCACGCTGTTCCCGCCCCGCTCGCAACACTTGATATAGGTCGTACAATCGATCCAGATGTGGCACCAGTTCGGCGTATTCGTCGCGGATTCGCGAATTGCGGTCGGCGACGATGGCCGCTACGGTATCGTAGGTCAGGCGGGCGTGGGAACGCATCACCGCCTCGGCAAAACGCGAGCGAACGATGCGGCCTTGAGCGTTAAGCGTCATTTCGCAAACCATGCACAGCCGATCCACTGCGGGATTCAGCGAGCACAGACCGTTGGACAGGGCTTCCGGAAGCATCGGAATGGCGCGATCCGGGAAATACACCGAATTGCCGCGCTTGCGCGCCTCCTGATCCAGCGCCGTACCGGGTCGTACGTACCACGACACGTCGGCGATGGCGACCAACAAGCGCCAGTTGGCGCCGCGCCGTTCGCAATACACCGCATCGTCGAAGTCGCGGGCGGTAATGCCATCGATCGTCACCAGCGGCGTGTCGCGTAAATCCCAGCGCCCCTGTTTCGCCGACTCCGGCACCGTCTCGCCGTGGTGACCCGCTTCCTCGACGACCGCTTCCGGCCATTCCACCGGAATGCCGTGGCTGGCGATGGCGATCCGTACTTCCATACCCGGCGCCATGTGCTCGCCCAGCACTTCCTTGATTCGACCCAAGGGCCGACCTCGAGAGCTGGGTTGCTCGATCAGTTCGGCGATGACGATCTGGCCGGCGCGGGCCTCGCCGCGACCATCGGCCGCCACCATGATGTCCTGGTTGATTCGCTTGTTGTCGGGAACGATGAAATAAGCACCGCGCTCCTCGCAGAAGCGCCCCACCACGGTTTCGGTATTGCGCTCCAACACTTCGACTACCGCACCCTCGCGGCGTCCCCGGTAATCTACCCCGATCACCCGCACTACCGCCCGATCGCCGTGCAGCAATTTTCGCATCTGCCGGGGCGACAGGAATAAACTGTCCCCGCCTTCATCGGGAACCAGGAAACCGTGGCCCTCGGGATGGCCGATCACTCGGCCGGTCACCAAATTCATCTTGGCGACCAGACCGTAACCCTCGCGCCGGTTGCGAATCAGTTGCCCATCTCGCTCCATCGCCCGCAACCGGCGGGACAGGGCTTCGACTTCCCAGTCGTCGTCCAGCCGCCACTCGGCGCACAACTCTTCCAATGTCAACGGCATCCCTCGCTCTTCCAGATATTGGAGGACGAATTCCCGGCTGGGCGAGGGGCGGCCGTATTTCTCCTGTTCCCGCGCCAAAAAAGGGTCGAGCTGGCGCCAGGAGCCGCGTTTTTTATGAGTCATGAGAAAGCTTCAAATTGGTTGCAAAAGCATGAATGAAAGGCGATTGACAGGTCGGAAGGCAATCCGTATAGTGCGCTCCCGTCGTCGCCACAACTGGCGCGACGGTCAAGCCGAAGTGGCGGAATTGGTANNAGTCCTCTCTTCGGCACCAGATTGAAAAAGGCCCGGCATCGCCGGGCCTTTTGCTTTTTCGTCATGCCGCGAACGGATCCCGCAAGACGATAGTATCGGCTCGATCCGGACCAGTGGAAACAATGTCGATCGACATATCGGCCAATTCCTCCACGCGCCGCAGATAAGCGCGGGCATTGGCCGGCAGCTCCCCGTAATGGCGCACACCTACGGTGGATTCCCGCCATCCCGGCATTTCCTCGTAAATCGGTTCACAGGCCGCCAGCGCTTCGGCGCCCAGCGGCGCATTATCGAGCTGGTCCAGACCACATCGATACCCTACGCATATCTGAATGCTGTCCAAGCCATCCAGCACGTCCAACTTGGTTACGCACAGCCCCGACACGCTGTTGTTCAAGATCGAGCGGCGCAGCGCCACCGCATCGAACCAGCCGCATCGCCGACGCCGGCCGGTGGTCGCGCCGAATTCGTGGCCGCGCTCGGCCAGATATTCGCCGGTTTCGTCGAACAACTCGGTCGGGAACGGCCCGCCACCGACTCGCGTGGTGTAAGCCTTGGTGATACCCAGAACGTAGTCCAGATAGAGCGGCCCAAAACCGGTACCGGTAGCCGCTCCACCCGCCGTAGTGTTAGAAGAAGTAACATAGGGATAGGTGCCGTGGTCGATGTCCAGCATGGCACCTTGGGCGCCCTCGAACAACACGTTGTCGCCGCGGCGGCGGCGAACATCTAACAATTCGGTGACATCCCCGGCCAGCGGCTGCAACCGTTCGGCCATCGCCAGCGTCTCGTCGAGCGTTTTCTGGAAATCGACCGGCTCGGTCCGAAAATAATGCTGCAACACGAAATTGTGAAAATCCAGCACCTCGCCCAGCTTGGCGGCGAAACGCTCCCGATGAAATAAATCGCCGAGGCGGATCGCCCGCCGCGATACCTTATCCTCGTAGGCCGGCCCGATACCGCGGCCGGTCGTACCGATAGCCCGTTCGCCGCGCGCCTTTTCGCGGGCCTGATCCAACGCTATGTGATAGGGCAAAATCAACGGACAAGCATCGCTGATCCGCAATCGCCCCATCACCGTAACCCCCCGGTTTTCGAGGTCATCGACTTCGGCCAACAGCGCCGATGGCGATAGCACGACCCCGTTGCCGATCAGGCAATCCACCCCACCGCGCAAGATACCGGAAGGAATCAGATGCAAAACGGTCTTCCGACCGTCGATGACCAGGGTATGACCGGCGTTGTGCCCACCCTGAAACCGCACGACCGCTGCCGCGTTTTCGGTGAGCAGGTCCACTACCTTGCCCTTGCCTTCGTCGCCCCACTGGGCGCCGANNGCGCCGATGACGACCACGTTCTTGCCCATGCCCACTTCCCAATAATATCGCTTAGTTGTTCCGGTCACGTTGGACGAAAGATTTCGGCAACGGGACGACGATCCATTCGCTATCCTGACGCATTATTTCCCGGTCGCATCCCAAAGCTCCTGGCGATTCGACGGCGCCGGGCAACGCTTGCACCACCCGTTCCCCTTCGTTCCGCAACGCTGTTATTCGCTGCTCCAGCGCAGTATCTTCCATCGCCGGCGCATAAATTCCAACAGCCGCCGTTTCCGGCATCGAACTCAACTGCAACAAGGTCGCCAAATCGGCACTGAAACCTGTCGCCGGTCGAGCCCGGCCGAACACCTGGCCGATCTCGTCGTAACGCCCGCCCTGCGCCACCGCTTGGCCTTGGCCCGGCACGTACGCAGCGAACACCACGCCGGTGTGATAGCGGTAGCCCCGCAGCTCCCCCAGATCCACATGAATGGGCAATTCCGGCCATCGCCGCCGCAATGCGGCGATCAAGCGCCGCAGCGTGATCAGCGCTTCGCCGATTCCCTCGCCGCCCATCGCCAGCAATGCCTCGGCCTCATCCAACGTCTCCGGTCCGCCGTTCAGCTCGGCCAACGCCGCCAACCAGCGACCACACGGCGCCGGCAGCGCCCAAGCAGCCAACCGCTGGCGGATTTCGGGCAACGCTTTGCGCTGCAACGCCTCGAACAGCAGCGCTTCCCGCTCTCGATCCAGCCCGGCTTGGCGCACCAGTTCGCGGAAAACCGCAACGTGCCCCAAATCCAGATGCACATTGCCGATTCCCGCCACACTTAACGTTTCCAGCATCAAAGTCAGCACTTCCAGATCGCTTTCGTGGCCGCGATGGCCATATAGCTCGACTCCGACCTGATAGGGGCTGCGGGAACCGNNTTGAGCAGATGGGCATCGATCCGCGCCACCTGCGGGGTCATATCGGCGCGCACGCCCATCATTCGGCCACTCAACTGATCGGTGAGCTTGAAGGTTTGCAGTTCCAAATCGTTTCCGGTACCGGTCAATAGCGATTCCAAAAATTCGATCAGCGGCGGAATGACCAGTTCGTAGCCCCAGCTTTGATACAAATCCAGCAGACGGTGACGCAACCGTTCCAAGCGGCCGGCAGCGGGAGGCAGGATTTCTTCGATACCTTCGGGTAACAACCAGCGGTCTTCGGGAACCATGACGAACCGGTAAAAATCTCGGGGGCGGTGGGAATCGACGAGCGGGCTCAGCGAAAAAAGTACAGTACCAGCAACCCTAGCAACATGCTGGCCAAACCGACAAATCGCAGCACGCGATCCTCCAGTTGAGCCATCCGTATCAGGGACTGGCGTAGCGCATTCGGGTTGAGAAACGGCAAAATTCCTTCCAACACCAGCATCAACCCGAACGCTGCCAGCAATTCATCCCACATGGCAGCGCCCGGCGACCAGCGCGGAATCGCAGCTCGCCCGAAGGATCACGATCATCACTGTGATTTGTTGAAATAACGGAAAAATTGGGAATCCGGCTGGATAACCAGCACATCGTCCCTGCCGCTGAAGCTCTGCCGGTAGGCCGCTAGACTTCGATGGAAATTATAAAAGTCCTGGTCTTTGCCGTAAGCTTGAGCGTAGATGTCCGCCGCCTGGGCATCGCCCTCGCCGCGCTGCCGTTCGGCATCGCGGTAAGCCTCGGCTAGCAAGACCGTGCTCTGGCGATCGGCGTCGGCGCGGATGCGCTCGGCCGCCTCGCCGCCGCGAGAGCGGAAATCCTTGGCCACCCGCAACCGCTCGGCTTTCATGCGGCTGAATACCGAACTGCTGACATCGTCTGGCAGGTTGATCCGCTTGATTCGGACGTCCACCGCGGCGATGCCAAGCTGCGTAGCCTGCTCGCGAAGCAACCGGCTCAAGGTTTCCATGATTTGGTCTCGGTCGCCCGATACCACTTCCTGAATGGTGCGCTTGCTGAACTCGCTGCGCAGGCTGTCCTTGACGATCTGGTCGAGCCGGACGTTGGCCTGGGCCGGATCGCCGCCCACCGTAGTGTAGAATAGCCGCACATCCTCGATCCGCCACATGGCGAAGGAATCGACGATGACGTTCTTTTTCTCGGCGGTCAGAAACCGCTCCGGCTCGGTATCCAAAGTCTGCAACCGGCGATCAAATTTACGCACGTTATTGATTAGTGGCCATTTCCAGTGGAGGCCCGGCTTATAGTTGGCTTCGATAATTTCGCCCAACTGGAAACGGATAGCCGTCTGGGTTTCGTCCACCATGAACAGAGACATCGCCAGCAACGTCACCACGCCGACAAGCATGCCCAACGCGGCGTTACGGGATATCGGCAATTGCGACCGAGCCATCAGCGTACCTCCCGACCACGATTCAGATCGCGCAAGCGGGTCGCCGCCGCGCTGCCGTCGGGCGATGGCGGGGCGGCCGGCAACACTTCGGACGACGATCCTCCCGCAGCACCTCCGCCACCAGCGCCGGTGGCCTCACTAAACTTGAGCAACCGGTCCAGCGGCAAATACAGCAGGTTGTTGGTACCCTTTGCATCCACCAGCACCTTGCTCGCCCGCGATAGCACCGCTTCCAACGTTTCCAGATACAACCGCTCGCGCGTCACATCCGGGGCTTTCCGATAAGCCGTCAGCAATTGCTCGAAGCGGCTCGCCTCGCCCTGGGCTTGGGCGATGACCTGATCCTTGTAGGCCGCCCCCTCTTGCAACCGCCGTGCGGCCTGGCCGCGCGCCCGTGGAATGACTTCGTTGGCGTAGGCTTCGGCTTCGTTTTTCAACCGCTGCTCGTCTTCGCGGGCCTTGATGGCGTCGGCGAAGGCATCCTGAACTTCTTCCGGCGGTTGTGCGTCCTGCAAGTTCACGGTGATGATCCGCAAACCGGCGCCCTTGCCGCTGCTGGCCGGGCTGGGTTGCTTCTTACCCTTGCCGGCTTCGAGCGAAGCGCTGGCCGGCACCGCTTCGGATCGTTTTCCTTCTTCCCCATCTGCTGCGGACGAAACCCCGATCCGCAACGCTTCCGGGGGGTAGTTGTCCAGGATGCGCTGGCTCAGCGTCTTGATATCGGCGACGATGTCGCTGCGCCCCTCGGTCAACACGAAATCCATGGTGCTCTTGCCGATGGTCTCGCGGGCGGCGCTTTCCACGACTTGAACCAGCACGCTCTCCGCGTCGAGCACGTTAAACAAATAGGCGCGGGGATCGCTGACCTGATACTGCACCGCCAAGCG
>DEHU01000022.1 GCA_002352125.1 Competibacteraceae bacterium UBA2792
GCCGCCATCCTCGGCTTGCACGCCGAAGATTACTACAACGATCAAGCGCTCGACGATGTCGAGCTGCTGTACGCCGGCACCCGGGATTTACCGGCCGACTTCTGGGATACTCACGGCAAGGAGCTGGATTCTTGGAAAAACAGCGGCCGCACCTTCTATCGGGTTCGCGGTCCAGACGTGACGAACTGGTACCCGAACCAAGGCTTGTTCCAAGCCGACGCCCAAGCTGCTTTCATCGTCCGCCAACTGCGCGATGCGGAAGCGGTCATCGAGATTCTCAAGGACCATGCCACCCCCAACCACGCGGTTTGGGGCATCACCGCCCGCAATCGCGAACAAAATTTCGCGCTCAATCTGCTGCTCGATCCCGAAATCGATTTCGTGTCCTTGCTCGGCGCCGCCGGTACCGGCAAAACCTTGCTGGCGCTCGCGGCCGGATTGACGCAAACGCTGGACGCCAAGCGTTTCCGGGAAATCATCATGACCCGCGTNNTGGGGCCGCGCCGCCACCGCCGACCTGTTGAGCAGCAAGATCAAGATTCGTTCTCTCAACTTCATGCGCGGACGCACCTTTCAGAACAAGTACCTGATCATCGACGAGGCTCAGAATCTGACCTCCAAACAGATGAAAACCCTGATCACTCGCGCCGGTCCGGGCACCAAGGTCGTCTGCCTCGGCAACATCGCCCAGATCGACACGCCCTATTTGTCCGAGACCACCTCCGGCCTGACGTACGTGGTGGACCGCTTCAAAGACTGGCCGTACGGCGGGCACGTTACCCTGCGACGCGGCGAACGGTCGCGGCTGGCCGAATTCGCTTCGGACCGACTCTAACCGATGGCGGAACACCTGACCGCGCTGCTGCCGCTGGCCTGGCTGCTATGGGTCGCGCTGGTCGGGGTAGGGTTGATTCTGGAGCGCCGCTCGCCAGCGGCGACGCTGGCTTGGTTGCTGGCGCTGTTGTTCATGCCGTATTTCGGCTTCCTGGTTTATCTGTTGTTCGGGCCGCGCCGGCTGCACCGGCGCCGGCTGCGCTACGGCCGTGCCCGCGACCAGCTCATCCAATCCACCCATCGTTTGCGCCAAGGGCGAGCCGCGCCGGCCGGCTTTCCGGACGCCAGTCTGGAACGGCAACTGGCGCGGATGCTGGAACGGACCGGCCAAGACGGGCCGGCACCCGCCGCAAAGATCGCTTTGCTGGAAACCGGCGATGCCTGCTTTCAAGCCATCGAAACGGCCATCGAGGCCGCTGCCCACCACGCCCATCTCGAATATTACCTGTGGCGACCGGATCGAGTAGGAACCCGGTTACGCGATTTGTTGATCGACAAAGCCCGCGCCGGCATCGAGGTGCGGCTGCTGCTGGATGCCATCGGCTCCGACCGGGCGACCGGTCGTTTTCTGCGGCCGTTGCAAGATGCAGGCGGCATGACCGCCTGGTTCAACCCCCTTCATCTGCGTCGGCTGCGGCCGAATCACGTCAATTTCCGCACCCATCGAAAAATCGTGGTTTGTGACGGACGGACCGGCTTCACCGGCGGCGTCAACGTCGGCGACGAGCACAGCAACACCCATAGCGGTCTTGAAGCGTGGCGCGACACGCACCTGCACATCGAAGGCGAGCCGGTCCGCCGCCTGCAATTCATTTTTCTAGAGGACTGGTATTTCACCACCGGTCAGGCGCCGTTCGAACTGCCATTCTTCCCACATTTTCCGGAGCATCCGGCCGGCCCTTGGCTACAGATCGTCGAATCGGGTCCCGACGATACCCGCCATGCCATCGCCAAATTTTACTTCGCCGCCATCGCCGGCGCGCAACGGCGCATCGCGTTGGTCACGCCCTACTTCGTTCCGAACGAGGCGCTGACCACCGCGCTGACCGTCGCCGCCTTGCGTGGGGTGGAAGTGCAGGTCTTGGCGCCCAAGCGCAGCGATTCGCGGCTGGTCACCGCGGCGGCGCGCAGCTACTACGACGAGCTGGCCAGCGCCGGCGTCCACATTTACGAATACGGCCCGCCGATGCTACACGCCAAGTTGCTAGTGGTGGACGAACGGATCGCGGCGGTCGGCAGCGCCAACTTCGACAACCGCAGCCTGACGCTGAATTTTGAGGCTATGGCGGTGCTTTACGACGCCGGACTCGCCGCGCAATTGACCGCCAGCTTCGCGGCCGACCTGCACCGCGCTAGCCGCTACGTCAAACCGGGCCGACGCGCCACCCTCGGCCAGCGGTTAACCGAAGCGACCGCCCGGCTGTTGTCGCCATTGCTTTAACGCGAAACGAAAACGGTTGTTTTTATTGCCGCTTCCGGCGCGCAGAATCGACCTTATCTCGCGATCCTCGCGATCATTCGACCGCTACCGACAAGGGTCGCGGCCACGCCTTCAGAATGGATTGCACCACGGTCGCCAACGGAATGGCGAAGAACACCCCCCAGAATCCCCACAAGCCGCCAAACACCAGCACCGCCACGATGATGGCGATCGGATGCAGGTCGACCACTTCGGAAAACAGCAGGGGCACCAGCACGTTGCCATCCAGTCCCTGGATGATGAGATAGACGCCCAACAACCACAGAAACTCCGAACTCCAGCCCCACTGAAAGAACGCCACCAACGCCACCGGAACCGTCACCACCACAGCACCAATATAGGGCACGATGACCGATAAACCCACCATCAACGCCAGCAGCATGGCGAACTGGAGCCCCATGTAAGCGAATGCTACGTAAGTTGCGACCCAGACTACCAAAATCTCCAAAAACTTGCCGCGCACGTAGTTGCCCATCTGCCGGTCCACCTCGCGCCAAACCTGCTGCGCCAAAGTGTGATCACGCGGTAAAAAGCCGTGCAACCAAGCCAGAATCAGATTCTTGTCCTTGAGGAAAAAAAACACCAACAGCGGCACCAGCACCAGATAAATGGTAATGCTGATCACTCCCATGCCAGCCGCCAGCGACCAGGACAGAACGTTCTGCCCCCAGTTGGCGATTTCGGCTTTCATGGCGTTGATCGCTCCTAGCACCTGGGCCTCGGTCACGAATTCCGGATACAGGGTCGGCAGGCTGAGCAACAAGTTCTGACCCTTGACGATCATGTTTGGAAACTGCTGGATCAGTTGGGTCAACTGCCGCGAGGTCAGCGGCAACAAACCAAACAGCAGAAACAACACGAACGCCAGAAACAGCACGAACACGACGATGGCTCCCAGCAATCGCGGCAAGCGCAGCCGGTTTTGCAACAATTGTACGACCCCCTCCAGCAGATAGGCGATAACGATGCTCGCCAGCACCGGCGCCAGATCGCGCCCCATCAATAGGATTACGCTGGTGCCCAGCACCAGCACGACGGTTAGAATGACGGCTTGCGGGTCGTTGAAAAATCGCAAAAACCAGTCGCTGATGATCTTCATGGTGTTCCTTGAGCGCGTTTTTGGGGCGCGTTTTGAACGATGTTAACAATAAAGCGCCGCCGGTCCCAACCATCCCGGATCGGTGCCCGAACCGCCGTCGTTCATCGTGGTCTATGGATGTTTGGGATAACCTTCTAGCGCCGCGCCGGAAATCGACCGGGTCGGCGCTGACCGAATCTTCGGCACCGCATGCCATCGCCAAGCGCAATCCTTGCCATGTTTTCGTGGTCTGGTCTGCTGCCGCGAAAAAAATTTTTGGGCCGTTCGAAAATCGCGGAATCGTTCATTCAATCCCGCTATCGCCAATTTGGTGCATCGCACTAAACCAGTGCAAACGAGGATGAAAGAGGTTGTTGGCCGTCTACCAAATTCGGCGGGCGATTGCCGGTCTAACGATTATTCACGCGCCGTTCAGGCAGCTCGAATTATAAACAACTTTTTGATTTTATGAATATTAATTCAAATATTCCACATTCGGGGCAAGCTTTTGCTTCAAGCGGAAATGCGGCCGTAACCGCATCTGTTTCGACAAAGGTTGGTCCGCTAATTGCTGCTTTCACCTTGAAATGTCCGCAGAGAACCGAATTGCGGCCGCCATTCAAGAATGCTCGAAAAGCCGAATGGATCGGGCTGGGGAAAGCGGTACACCGGCCGAAGCCCGATGCACGGAGCGACGGAGAATTCGCAAGTGTCGATTTGACTGGTTCGAACCGGAAGCTGCCGCGCTTCCGCGACCGTAGAGAGGTATGAAGATGACCATTTTCCACCGCTATCTGTCGCGCTACGAAGAGAGCCGCGAAGAAACCCTATCGCTTCAGGCTTACCTGGACCTTTGCAAAAAAGATTCGAGCGCCTACGCCAGCGCCGCCGAACGGCTGCTGATGGCCATCGGCGAACCCGAGATGATCGACACCCGCAACGATCCGCGACTATCGCGCATCTTCCAAAACAAAGTGCTCAAGATCTATCCCGCCTTCGAGGAGTTTTACGGGATGGAGGACGCCATCGAGCAGATCGTTTCCTATCTCAAACACGCCGCTCAGGGATTGGAGGAGAAAAAGCAAATCCTCTACCTGCTCGGTCCGGTCGGCGGCGGAAAATCGTCGCTGGCCGAACGGCTCAAGCA
>DEHU01000027.1 GCA_002352125.1 Competibacteraceae bacterium UBA2792
CCGCCGCGCTGGACGTGGCCGAGGATCGTCACCCGCGTGTCCTCGCCGAGCCGCTCCTCCAGCACCTGGCGCACGTAGTCGGCGCCGATCGGGTTGCCGGCACGGTCGCACGCGCCTTCGGCGACCACCACGATGCTGTCGCGGCGCCCGGCGGCCCGGCCGTTGCGTAACAGCTCGCACATTTGATCTTCCCAGCCTTCGGGCGGGGGATTTTCGGGGATAAGCACGTAGTCGGTGCCGCCGGCGATGGCGCTCATCAGAGCCAGATAACCGCAGTGCCGGCCCATGACTTCCACCACGAAGCTGCGTTGGTGGCTCGCGGCGGTGCTGGTAATCGCGTCGATGGCTTCGACGATGCGATGCAGGGCGGAATCGGCGCCGATGGTCATGTCGGTGCCAACCATGTCGTTGTCGATCGAGCCGACCAGGCCGGCGATCATCAGCGCCGGATACCGTTGCGCGGTTTGCTCGTCGATCTCGCCGTTGCGCAACAGTTCTGCCACCAGTTCCGGCCATTCCTGGCGGAAGGTATCCGCACCCGTCAGACTGCCGTCGCCGCCGATGATAACCAGCCGGTCGATGCCGTGTTGGATCAGATTGCGAGCGGCCTGCAGGCGGCCTTCCCGCTCGCGAAAGCGGGCACAGCGGGCGGTGCCGATAATGGTACCGCCGCGATGCAGGATGCTGCCGGCGTCGTCCCACGCGAACGCTCGAATGCGGTCACCGCCGTCTACCATCCCCTGATAACCTTCGTAGATGGCAAATACCCTGGCTTCGAAGTGTATCGCCGTGCGGACGACGGCCCGTACCGCCGCGTTCATGCCCTGGGCGTCGCCGCCGCTGGTCAGGACGCCGATGCTTTTTGGCTGAAGGCTGGTCATGGTTTGGTTTTCCCCGCTGGATCGAACACTGGAATAAGGATAGGCGTTATTGGGTGATGCTGGATGCAGTAGTGTAATTTTGCGACATTGCAAGACTCCGAACGCGAACTCAGCGCTCTTTCTTCTCCTAGGTCATCATCATGGCTTACGCTTCCAACGAACCACAATCGATTCCCACGCTCGCCGCCGCCTTGCAAAATCAAACCGTCGAAAATCTGAAAAAATTTGCCGCCCTGGTGAACGACGCGGAGGCGAAACCGGCCCGCAAGGCGGATTTGATCGCGTTCATCCTACGCTACACGAACGGCGAACTGGGCCGATTGCGCCAGGTCGAGGACGATCCCTTGCAAGCCCTCTGGCGCAGGCTCGATACGTTCCAGCAGGCGGTGGTGGCCGAGACCGTCCACGGTCCGGATTCGCGTTTCGACGTCGAGCGGTTCCGGGCGAAATATGGCCAGGCTCCCGATTTGAGTAAAGCCGATTTGTACACTTATCGTCAGTCGATTTCGTTGCTGAACCTGTTTATCCACGACGGGATCATGCCGGACGATCTGCGGCGGAGGTTCAAATCCTTCGTGCCCAAACCCGAACCGGTGCGGCTTTCGCCCCAAAACGAGATTCCCGCCGAGTGGGTGCTGACCTACCAGGAATGGGATGAAAAGACCCGCAAGAGCAAAGCGTGCCAGCAGAGGGTTCCGATCACCCAGCGCCTGACCGAACGAGCAGCCGTTCACGACCTCAAGGCGATCCTCCGCCTGATCGACGCCGGCAAGCTGGCGGTCAGCGACAAGACCCACCAGCCGGGCGCCGCCGCCCTGCGGACCCTCGACGCGCTGTTGCTGGGCGGCGATTTCTACGACGACAGCGGGTACGGCGAGTACGAGAAAATCGGCCCGATCAAGCCGTTCGCCTGGCCGATGCTGGTACAGTCCGGCGGACTGGCGTCCCTGAGCGGCAAGACGTTGCAACTGACCAAGGCCGGGCAAAGGGCTCTGAGCGAGCCGGTGGAAAAAACGCTGGCGCAATTGTGGCAGCGCTGGCTGAAAACTACGCTGTTCGACGAGTTGCGGCGCATCGACTGCATCAAAGGCCAGACCGGCAAGGGCAAGCGGGGGTTGACCGCCGTCGCCGGGCGCCGCGCCGCCATCCAGCAGGCGTTGCGTGGCTGCCCGCCGGGCCAATGGATCGCGGCCTACGATCTATTTCGCCAGATGCGGGCCACCGGCGCGGGTTTCGAGGTCACCCGCGATCCCTGGAATCTCTATGTCTGCGAACCCGGTTACGGCAATCTGGGTTCCGAGGGCTATCACGATTGGGAGATTCTCCAGGCCCGCTACGCTCTCTGCCTGCTGTTCGAGTACGCCGCCACCCTGGGATTGCTCGACGTGGCCTATATCCCGCCGCACGGCGCCCGCCCGGACTATCGCGATATCTGGGGCACCGACGATCTGGCCTTTTTCAGCCGCTACGACGGACTGCTCTACTTTCGCATCAATCCGCTGGGGGCCTACGCGCTGGGGTTGGCCAACCGCTACCAGCCAGCCGCGCCGGAAGTTGCCGCCACTCCCCTGCTGCGAGTGTTGCCCAATCTGGAAATCGCCGCCATCGGCGCGCGGCTGGAACCGGCCGACGCCATGCTGCTGGATAGCTACGCCGAGAAGGTGTCCGACGCGGTGTGGAGACTGGAGCAAAGCCGCCTGCTGGAAGCCTTGGAAGCCGGCCACGATATCGCGGTGCTGGCGGAACTGCTGGTTTCGCTCGGCGGGCAGCCGCTGCCGGAGACGGTGGAGCGGTTTCTGGAAGACATGGCCTGCCGCGTCCGCAGCTTGAAAGCCACCGGTACCGCCCGGCTGATCGAGTGCGCCGACGCGGTGCTGGCGACGCTGATCGCCAACGACAGCCGCACCAAACCGTATTGCCTGCTGGCTGGCGCCCGTTATCTGGCGGTGCCGGCCGAGTCCGAAGCCCGCTTTCGCGGCGCCCTGCGCAAGCTGGGTTACGGCCTGCCCAAATGAGCGCTTACGCCCCCGACAACCCGCTGATCGTGCAGAGCGATCAGACGGTGCTGCTGGAAGTGCATTCGCCCCGCGCCGAAGCGGCCCGCGAGGCCATCGTGCCGTTTGCCGAATTGCTCAAGAGTCCGGAGCATATCCACACCTATCGGATCACGCCGCTGAGCATCTGGAACGCCCGCGCCGCTGGCCTGAGCACGGCGGAAATGATCGAAGTGCTGAACCGCTATGCCAAGTACCCGGTGCCGGAAGGCGTGGTCCAGGAAATCGAGGCGCTGGGCCGGCGCTACGGGCTGGCAGTGATCGAACGCGGCGCCGATCAGGGCCTGGTGTTGCGAGTGGCCGACGCGCCGCTGGCGGAACTGCTGGCGCGCGACCGGCGGGTGGCGCCCCTGCTGGGCGAACGGCCGACGGCGTTGCAATTCCGCATTCGGCTGGGCGTGCGGGGTCTGCTCAAGCAGGCGTTGGTCGCCATCGGCTATCCCGCCGACGATCTGGCCGGCTACGCCGAAGGTCAGGAATTGCCGCTGCGGTTGCGCGAGATCGCGGGCGGGGGCGAGCCGTTCGTCGTGCGCGACTACCAGCGGGAAGCAGCGGCGGCCTTCTATCAGGATGGTCAGGCGCGCGGCGGTAGCGGGGTGATCGTGTTGCCCTGCGGCGCCGGCAAGACCATCGTCGGCATGGCGACGATGGCCCTGATCCAGGAGAACACCCTGATCCTGACCACCAGCCAAACCTCGATGGAGCAATGGCGGCGGGAACTGCTGGACAAGACCGATCTGCCGCCGGACGCCATCGCCGAATACAGCAGCCAACGCAAGGACACCGGGCCGGTAACGCTGGCGACTTACCAGATGCTGACCTGGCGCCCAAACCGGGACGGAGAGTTCGTCCATTTTGGCCTGTTTCACGCCCGTTCCTGGGGGCTGATCATCTACGACGAAGTACATTTGCTGCCGGCACCGGTGTTCCGCATTACCGCCGAGCTGCAATCGCGCCGCCGGCTGGGGCTGACCGCCACCCTGATCCGGGAGGACGGCCTGGAAGGCGACGTGTTCGCGCTGATCGGCCCGAAGCGCTACGACGTGCCGTGGCGGGAACTGGAAGGGCAGGGCTGGATCGCCGCCGCCAACTGCACGGAGATTCGGATTGCCCAGACTCCAGAACGGGACATGGAATACGCTCTGGCGGCCCGGCGCAACCAGTTTCGTATCGCGGCGGAAAATCCCTGCAAGCAGGCGGTGGTCCGGGACCTGCTGAAGCGGGAAGCGGGGCATCGCATTCTGGTGATCGGCGAGTACATCAGCCAGTTGGAGGAGCTAACGGCGAACATCGGGTTTCCGTTGCTGACCGGCAAGACCCCACAACTGGAGCGGGAGCGGCTGTATCAGGCGTTCCGCGACCGGGCGGTGCCGGGTCTGGTGTTGTCGCGGGTGGGGAACTTCGCCGTGGATTTGCCGGACGCGGACGTGCTGATCCAGGTGTCGGGCAAGTACGGTTCCCGCCAGGAAGAGGCGCAGCGGCTGGGGCGAGTACTGCGACCCAAGAGGGACGGGCGCCGGGCACGGTTTTATACCTTGGTCAGCCTGCGCACTTGCGAAGAGGATTTTGCCCGTCACCGGCAACTGTTTTTGACCGAGCAGGGCTACAGCTATCGCATCGAGGGCGTAAGCTGACGCCGCGCCCCATTGCGTCCAACCGAGAGCCGGTGAGCTCTGGTACTTGCTCCGTCGCGGGAACGAAAGCAAGAGATAATGATAAGTTATAAATTTATGGTAAAAAAATTCTTTATTTGCATATAAAAGCGATGGTAGTGTTTTCGGCCTAATCGCCCGGGCCCGATTCGGCCGGAGCGGGAGCAACCGGACTTTCAGGTGGGGACCGACCACGATGTATCAGTACGACCAATACGATCAAACGCTGGTGGACGAGCGGGTAAACCAGTTCCGTGGCCAGGTTCGGCGTTATCTGGCCGGCGAACTGAGCGACGACGAGTTTCGACCGCTGCGGTTGATGAATGGACTCTACATCCAGCGCCATGCGCCGATGTTGCGGGTCGCCATTCCCTACGGGCTACTGTCGTCGCGGCAACTGCGCGCCTTGGCTCACATTGCCCGCCGCTACGACAAAGGTTTCGGTCATTTCACCACCCGTCAGAACATCCAGTATAACTGGCCGAAGCTGGAAGAAACGCCGGATATCCTCGCCGAGCTAGCCCAAGTGGAGATGCACGCTATTCAGACCAGCGGCAACTGTATCCGCAACGTCACCGCCGACCNNTGCGAGATCATCCGCCAGTGGTCTACCTTTCATCCCGAATTCTCTTACCTGCCACGGAAATTTAAGATCGCGGTCACCGGCGCCGCACACGACCGCGCTGCGGCACAGGTTCACGATATCGGCTTGAATCTGTTGCGAAACGAGCAAGGCGAAACCGGTTTCCGAGTGCTGGTCGGCGGTGGGCTGGGCCGCACCCCGATCATCGGCCAGGTTATCCGCGAATTTCTGCCCCAGCGCGATTTGCTNNAGATTCTGGTCAAGGCGCTGGGGTCCGAGGCATTCCGCGAACAGGTCGAGACCGAGTGGGAACGGATTCGCGATTCGGGTTTGGTGCTAGACCAGGCCGAAATCGAGCGGGTCCGCCGTTTCTTCGCCCCGCCGCCTTACGAATCCGCTGCCGCCCAGGATTGCAGCTTCGAGCAGCGATTGCGGAGCGATAAGGCTTTCGCGATGTGGATGCGCCACAACGTCGCCGGGCACAAGGTCGATGGGTACCGCAACGTGTTCGTGGCGCTAAAAGAACCGGGTACGCCACCGGGCGACATCACCGCCGACCAGATGGACGCAGTGGCCGACCTCGCCGACCGCTACTGCTTCGGCCAGATTCGCGCCACCCANNCTCTATCCGCTGTGGCACGCCCTGAAGACGCAAAAATTGGCTGCGCCGGTCATCGGCACGCTGGCGGACATGATTTGTTGTCCCGGTTTGGACTATTGCAGTCTGGCCAACGCCAGTTCGATTTCGATCGCCAACCAGATCAACGAAAAATTTGATCATCTCGACTATCTCTACGACCTGGGCGAATTGCGGCTCAACATGTCCGGTTGCATGAACGCCTGCGGCCATCATCACGTCGGCCACATCGGCATTCTCGGCGTGGACAAGAAGGGCGAGGAGTGGTACCAGATTTCGCTGGGCGGTTGTTCCGAGAACGATGTCTCGCTGGGCGATATCTTGGGGCCATCGGTGCCCAAAACCGAGGTCGCCAACACGCTGGAACGCATTCTGCGGGTGTATGTGGAACGGCGCGAGGAGAGCGAGCGCTTCATCGACACTTTCCGGCGGATCGGTCTGGAACCGTTCCGGGTACGAGCCTATACACCAGGAAGCAACGAGGCCAAGCAGGAGGAAAAGCGCTATGCGGTCGGTTATTAAGCATCGCCGGATCGTCGAAGATCGCTGGCAACATCTCGCCGACGGCGCCGACCTGCCGGCTGGACCAATCATCGTATCGCTGGCCCGCTGGCAGCGGGAGCGGAAGACGCTGCTGGAGCGGGGCGATCCAATCGGCGTTCGGTTGCCGAACACCGCCGATGTGGCCGATCTCGCTAGGGATTTGCCGGTGCTGGCGGTCGTGGCGCTGGAATTTCCCAAGTTCGCCGATGGCCGCGCCTATTCGCAGGCCCGGCTGCTGCGGGAGCGCCACGGCTATCGCGGCGAAATCCGGGCGGTGGGCGACGTGCTGCGCGACCAACTGTTTTTCATGGCGCGCTGCGGTTTCGACGCCTTCGAGCTGCGGCCGGATCGCAGTTTGGAGGATGCTTTGGCCGCATTCGAAGAATTTACCGAAAGCTATCAGCCGGCCGTAGACCAACCGCTACCTTTGTACCGACGGGCGCGCTGAGCGCGCCCCCGCTCGACGTACCGCTGCGTTACTGCAAGTACCAATCCGGCGGAATGGGGTTGTCCAGCGTTTCGGCACCCGATTCCGCGGTGGAATTCGAACCCGCGTTACCGACGTTTACCACCACCGTGGTGACGTTGTCGCTAGCGTCCCGCATCAAGGCAAGGTGGATGAACGCCTTGACCGCTTCTTGGCAATTGTGGTTGCTGTGAGCCAGTAGCCGGGCGATTTCCTCGTCGCTCACTGTTTTGTTGAGGCCGTCGCTGCATAGCAGGAACACGTCGCCGGCTTGCAGCGGATACACCGCCTCGTCGATCAGCAGATCTTCCGCCGAACCGACGGCGCGAGTGATCACGTTGGCCAACGGATGACGATGCGCATCTTCCGGCGCGATCAAACCCTGATCGACCAGTTCCTGTACGTGGCTGTGGTCGCGAGTCAACTGCTGGAGCCGGCCGTTTCGCAGCCGGTAGATGCGGCTGTCTCCTACCCATAAACAGGCGCACTGATCATCGTGGATCAGCAGTACCGCGACCGTGCTGCCGATGGTGCGGTG
>DEHU01000314.1:0-246 GCA_002352125.1 Competibacteraceae bacterium UBA2792
CTGGTGACACGACTGCTTGATCTACCCCGGAAGGGAGCGCACGGCTAACCCGCGCGAGCGGCCAGCAGCCGACGAAGGCCGGAGCGACAGGGCGGCAAGCACCGGCACACCGGCACGGAAACCGCAAACCCACCGGCCACCGCACGCACGGCACAAAAGCCGGGGCGCGGCGGCAAGCGCCGACCCCACGACCGCGCGAAGCGGCGGCGAACGAGGAAAACCGCGCGACCGCGACAAAACTGGACA
>DEHU01000314.1:265-8209 GCA_002352125.1 Competibacteraceae bacterium UBA2792
CCCCCCGCCACGCCCACGGCGACCAGCGACAGCGCGGCCACGGCGACCAGGGCAAGGGCGCGAAGCGGCGAAGCGAACCCTTGCCCTGGGCGACGGGACGCGCGACACCATGCGGGCGGCAGCGGGGGGGTGTGCCCGCCGCCCCAGCCGGACGGTGGAACGTGGCAGCGAAGCGCGCTCTATCGCGCCGGGAACGGATCGGGAGGGGGAGGGCGGTTCGGTTGTGGACAGCGACAGCGCGGTTCAGGTGGCCCCGAACTTTATTGCACCGTACACCGTTGCATTAACCGCGACTTGAATCTAATATAGAGTTACTAAACGTAACCAGAGAACCGGATATGAGCGATGATGTCGGCCACGCGATTGTTGTACGGCGCGCGATTCTGAAGATGACTCAAGCCGAACTGGCGCGGCGGATCGGCGTCACGCGCAACTACATCAGCATGATCGAGACGGGCGAACGTCCGCTCACCGACGAGATGCGCCAGAAGATATCCGCCGCTTTGGGCTGCAAGCCGGAAGAGTTATCGAAATGGCCGCAAGCCGCGTAGCGGATGGCATCGCAATCGGCTTTAAGTGGACACCGTTTGCGCGCGGGTTCATTTTTTGGAAATACCCTGGTCCGGAACCTCTTCCGCCAGCGGATGAGGCAGGCCAACGCGAATGGATCGATCTGGACATCACGAGGGTGTACACGCTGCGCTACAGCGGATGCTAGCTGGCCAGTGAGATGTTGACGCGCTGCTGGCGCTGCTGGATCGGATGCTGGCCGAATGGCGGGAGGCCGGGGAGCGGCGGAGGATGCGGCCGCGAGACCGATCTATCGGCTTGCTCTAGCGAGCCGCAATGCTTGAACAGTATCCACTTGAAAAAAGCGGTCTCTTTTCTAAGCTGAATTCAGGAGGCGCCTAACTTAAATCATCAATGAATTTAAGTAATTAACCTGAAAATGAAAAAGCCCGCTGATGCTGTGGCGGCGACGCGGGCTTTTCCAAGTGTCCTAAACCATCCGGGAAACCCCGGACTCCTTTAACAGGAGGGTTGCTCCATGTTGTATCCGACTCCATCGTATCGAAATCGGTTCCCGTTTTCCAGTGCCGAAACAGTTGACGGCCCTCGCATCCGCAAAGGAGAGCCGTCATGATGGCCGCCACAGCCCGCGCCGCCAACGTCAAGCCGACCGACACGCTGGGTTCGCGGCAGCTGGTACGCCTGCTCGACCGGCCCATCGCCTTTCATCGCTGCTTTGTCGATCCCACCGGCTCCATCACTGCCGCCTTGATGCTCAGCCAGGCGCTTTATTGGCAACAGCGCACCAAAGACCCCGATGGCTGGTGGTACAAAACGCGGGAGGAGTGGCGGGAAGAAACCGGGATGAGCCGGTGGGAACAGGAAGAAGCGCGCAAGCGGCTGCGGCGCGTGGGGGTCCTGCGGGAGGAGCGGCGTGGAATCCCTGCCCGGCTCTGGTATCGGGTCGACGAAGGGCAACTATGGGCATTGTTGACCAAGACGGATCCACCCGCCGAGCCAGATGCTGGTCCGGAAGGCTTAGACCCTGCTGTCCGCCAGATGGAGGGAAAACCGCCAACTGGCCGGTTGGAAGCCATCCAGCCAGATGGAGGGAAAACCGCCAACTGGTCGGTCAGTCCGCCGCCAACTATTACAGAGACTACAGCAGAGACTACAGCAGAGACTACCACCACCACCCCAAACCCCTCCGCCTCCACGGAACACGCGGCGGAACCTGAACCGGCGCGTGGTGGTCGTGGTGTTCAAGACCAAAATCTGAAATTCCAGGACAGCGACCAAGAACTCGTCACGCTGGCAACGACCGAGCAAAACCCGGTTAGCCAAGAAGAGATTCCAGCGGTAGCAACCACGGAAGAGAGCAGCGAGACCACCAGCGAAAATCAAAGTCCGGTCGCCAGTGCGGAGGAAGTCGAAGCGCAGCGGCCAGAACTCACCTATCCGGCGAAACTAACCGAGCGGGAACGGGAAGACATCGCCGCCCAGGTCGGCACACTGCCGCCAAAGACGGCGCAGCAGATGCTCGATGTGATCGAAGCCAAGCGCCAAGCCGGTCAGATCAGAACCAATCCCGCTGCTGTACTCCGCGGGATCATGCGCAAGCATCAGCAAGACTCCGCTAGCTTCGATCCGTCGCTAGGCTTTGCCATCGCCGAAACACGCCGGCGCCGGGCCGAGACCGAGAAACAGCTTCAGAGGGCGCTGGAGACGCGCAACTCCGTACCCCTTTCCTCACCCCTACCGCCGCGCCAAAACGGCCCTAAAACGCGTTCTGCGGGCTTGGAGCGGTTCTTGAAAGTCAGCCGGGAAATTCTCAATATGCCTGGCTAGCTTGACCGTGCAAACGCTGGAACCCTGGCGTGGATAGTTTTTTCGGGACTGCTTCGTGAAAGCTCAGTTGAAATTTTCTCTAGGAGACTTGTTTTACATCGAATCCGAAGTAGCGAAGTATTTTCGTAGTGCGACCATTGATCACGGGATAGTCTTCTTGATTATGCCATCCAACCAATTCTTGAACGTTGGATTGGCCAAAAATCCTTAATTTATAAGAGGGATCAAATAGTAAGTTTGCCATTCTTGTGATTAGGCTTTCATTGTTGCTAAATAGAAGATATGAAAGGCTCTCTCTAATTTTGATAGCCTCATTTTCTGAGAAAAAATCTTCTTTTAGTCTGGGTAAACCCCCTTTAGAGAACCGTAATTGTTCATAAAAAGAATGTACTGTGCAGAGTGCATCGAAGAGGTCATCATCGCTACTCGATTTAATTGACTGCACTGAAGAAAAGACTTTTATTAATTTCGGATAATTGACTTTAACAATCGTTTCTTCAAAATAAGGCCAGGAGGTTTTGAACCATTCATCAATACACGAGTTGACTAATGAAATCTGTTTTTGGCCCCATCCTATCTCAGTTTTATCCCAAGAATCTCCTGAAGCATGTTTTTCCCTAACAAAACTGATAAATGAATCGATTTCTAAATGCAACGGAATTTGATTTTCCTGAACTTTACGCTTTTCGAATTTTTCATAAAGAGTTCGTACTTTATTGAAGGCACTTCTGTTTTCTTGGTATATTTTTTCGTAATCTGTTATGAATCGATTATTTTTGCTGGGTTCTCTAATTCCCCAGCCGATATTTGGATAAATAACTTTGCCGATATCTTGTTCTATGGACTCTTGTAAAGAGTTTATATCAGAATATATTTTATTATTATATTTTGAATAAATATCTTGGTACTTCTTCAATGATTCCTTGGTTAAGACACGCGCCTTTTCCCAATAACTAGAAAAAAGGTTGAGGATTTCGATGAAGCGATCATCCTCATTTGGAATGCTGACCAAGATTTCTTGATTGGTTTTAACCGCAGCTCCGGTGAGATTTGCAGAACCAACCAGCGCTTCTTTGTTGCCAAAGATGTACAATTTCGGATGGAAAGAACGATCCGAATAAAATCGGACTTCGATTGAGCCTCGCTCAGTGATTTTGCTTAGTGCATGAGGGCTGGTTGGATAACCTAACCTGACAATCAATCGAATATGGCAGCCTTTCTTTAAAAAATTCTCAATAATGTCCGCTTCGGTAAAGAATGCCGTAGCGATATAAATATACTCTTTCCCATTGGCTAGCTTATTAATAGCATTGTCAATAAAATCGCCGTGGCTCGTTCTGTTCGTGTAAAGTCCATCCATAAAGAATTTGTCTCCTATGGGTTGTTTTTTAAATTTAGCTCTTCAACCTTGGCGTCAATGGCGGGTAGTAATACGCTCAGGCAAAACTGCTGCATGCTGTCGGGTGAACGTTCGGCGATGTATTTGAGCTTGAGCAAATAGGATTCCGGCAAACGCAGGTTGTAGACCTTGACTACGTCCGCTCGCACGTTTGGCGCGTTCCAGGGGTGAGTACGTTCCTCACGTTCTGGAGCGGCGGCGGGTTCGAGCGCGTCGCGGTTTGGGATGCTCGCGCCGTCGATGAAGCTTTCCAGGGAGCCGTTAACGCCCATCTGGGGCGGCCGGCTGCTCAACTTGCCGTCATTCGCCATGAAACACCTCTCGAAACAGCGCTCGCATTTCCTCGATAGCTTTCGGGTCGCCGGGTTTCAGTTCGTCCACGCTTAGGCCATCTCGCGCGGCTTTGCGGTAAGCAATACGGTCGCGGATGATGGCGTTCGCCAGGCGTAGGTGCTCGAAATCGGCCAGCAGGGTTCGCGCTTCCGCCGCCTCGTTGACCGAGGGGTTGGTGGATGCGCGGCTGATGACCACCGAGGCCCGCAATTCGGCGTTGAAGCCCTGCGCCGTTCTCACCAAGTCGTCCATCCGGCCCAGCGTCCAGATGTCGAACTGCGAGGGTTGGATTGGAATAAAGACTCGCTCGGCGACGACCAGCGATGACCGCAGCTCGACCGAATCCCGGCCACCGGCGTCGATGATCAAATCTTGGTAGCGGCGGGCAAGGTCGCGGACTTCGGTGGGCAAGCCCTTGCCGAATTTCTGGATACAGGCGATGCGGGGCCGGGTTTGCGCTTCGTCGCGGCTTTGCGCCCAGTAGCTGGCGCTGGCTTGCACGTCAGTATCGATCAGCAGCACGTCGCGGCCTTGCAAGGCTCGCAGCGCCGCTAGATTCACCGCCAGCGTGGTCTTGCCGGTGCCGCCTTTCTCCCCGCCGATCAGGATGATGCTCATGCCGGTTTGTCCTCGGTATGAAACGAAATCATACGGATCACATCGTATAGCATGAAATCATATCATATCATACTAACGGTCAGGCCCCGTTCGATAACCATGTCGTGCTTGCCGCTTCCCGACCGCCGCTAGTCGCACCACTCCATCGGCGTAGGCCGCGCAGGGCCGGTCCTACATCGGTTCGAGCCACGCCCTGCTGTCCCCGGTCCACTGCCAGAATTCACTCACTCGACAGGTCGGGCTGCAAGTACGCCTCGTGGTAGCGGGTGGATTCCTCTCAGCGCCATCGAACCCACGGCCGGGCTTTTTGGTTCATGGCGACCTTCTCTGATATAAAACTATATCATATCATATCATATAGTATCTCGTGGGATGAGGTCGAATGGATAAAACATGAAAAAACAAAAATTTCAGAAACTTTCTATAGAAATTTTTCGTTTGCGAGAGGTTTCCAGCCTGATGAATAGGGGATTTTTTGCTGGGATGGCCTATACTTTCCAAATCGGATTTCGGTTTTTAGCTGAAGAAATAGGGATTTCAGAAGATTCAAAATTGGCCTTTTGATGGATCGTGTTTCGAGAAACGGGGTGGAGGATCGGCATGAGTTTCGACCGCGAGATTTTCGACGAGGCCCGGCGCGAGTTCCTTGCGCATCTGCTCTACGCCAAGGGTCACGGCCGATCGACCTGCTACGCCTACAACGGCGATCTGGGGCTGTGGGCGGCGTGGCTGACCGAGGCGGGGAAAGACTGGCAGCGGGCGCGACCGACCGATGTGGAGCAGTTCGCCGCCTGGCAACTGCGCGAGCGTCAGGTGAGCGCCCATATCGTCAATCGTCGCCTGAGCGCGCTGAGCAGCTTCTACCGCTGGGCGTTGCGCCACGAGATTGTGGAGAACGATCCGGTCTACCTGGCCGACAAGCCGAAACGGCCGCTGCGGATTCCGGTCTGGCTGGAGCGCGAGGAGCAGGCTCAGCTCGAATCGACGATCAAGGACCGGCGCAACATCCCGATCAACATTTTCGGCGACAACAAAACCAAGATGACCGAGACGCGCCGCCGCTACGAGATGCTGTTTGGGCTGCTGTTGAACTCGGGGTTGAGGATCAGCGAAGCCTTGGGCCTTAAAACCGCCGACGTTCGCATTCTGGACGGTCTGGCGAAGTCGGTGAGGGTGATCGGCAAGGGCGACAAAGAACGCCTAGTCCCGCTTCCGGCGCGGTTTGGTGAGGTGTTCGGGTTTTGGCTCAAGGATCGACCCCGGACCGAGTTCGTTTTCGCTCGCGCCCCCGGCCAGAAAGCGGTCTCGCGCCAGTCTGCCGGTGCCTACCTGCGGCTGATGCTGAAGAAGGCCGGCATCGACAAGAAGATTTCGCCCCACAAGCTGCGCCACACCTACGCCACCAATCTCCTGAACGCCGGGGCGGAGCTGGTGGACATCAAGGCCCTGCTCGGCCACGAGAGCATCAGCACGACGCAGATTTATACCAACGTGGGGCAGGAGCGGATGGAGAAGGTGGTGGGGAGGTTGTGAGCGATCCTGCGGCTTTCCCGCCCGTCGCGGCTGATCCGCCGCCTTGTTAGGCTTTATTCACCTTGAACTCCTCACTTCCTTGATCGAGTCACACGATGACAGCATGGAACACGGATGCGCAATTAGCAGACTCAGTTGACGAGCGATTCTTGGCAACCAATCTGCAGATTGATCAATTTCTAAATGAAGGAGTGCACGGCAAGTTTCTCTTAGTAGCGGCAAAAGGAATGGGGAAAACGCTACTTCTCAGGCATAAGCGCAAACAAATCGAGCAGTCTCATAAAGACTACTTCATCATACCGAGAAACAGTACAGCGGACTATGTGAATCCACCGAGATCCCCTTCCAAGGGGATGGTGGACCTCATGGAAATGAAAGAATTTTGGCAGGACATCTGGACACTATCAATCGCCATTTCTGTTCTTTTGAATTTCCCACACGATCTCTCCGATTCCGAGCGAGATGCTACTCTTGGTGAAGTTGGCCGTGCGGAGCTACCTGGCGAGTTAGTGAAAGAACTGTCAAGTGCATTCTCAAAAAAATACGTAATTCATCGATCCCCATCGGAGGTGCTGGATATTTTTCTACAGTGCTCTGTCAAGGCCGTGGAGCAGGTACGGTCGCATGCAATAACGATAGTTACAACGCTGGTAAGTCGCCATATCAATAGCGGTTGCGCTGTATTTATTGACAGTTTTGATCAAGCTATCAGCACGGTATTTCCGGATAACTTGAGCATTTGGTGTGATGGCCAAGCTGGCTTACTCAAGGCGGCTTGGGAGCTGTCACGGCACAATCGGCACTTAAAAATTTACACAACTATTAGACAAGAGGCATTTGCTTACTTCAACGATGCTGAGATAAACAACATCAAGGGTTCGATACTCCTCATCGAATACTCAAAAAGCGACTTGCAGGCGATTTTCTCAAAGGCTATCCTGCACTACGAAAGTATAAAATCCATCGACGAGTTTGTTGGGCTCACGAAAATTTACAACGGTTATCTGAGAATTCATGAACCGATATTTGAATATATATATCGACACATAATTTGCGTTCCTCGATGGCTCATGGTCATCGGAGAAAAGATTTCTTCGGCTAGACAAGAGCGAGGCGTCATTGTTAATAACAGCAAGAATCGTCAACATCAGAAGTTGATTGCAGAAATAATCAATGACGAGTCTTCGAGACAGGCCGCCATATACCTTGAAGCAGAGATGCGGCCCTTCTTCAAGGGAGACACACCTGAGCGATACATCGGCGGAGTACTAGCGCAGATTGGTTCTACAGTATTGTCGCTTGCGAATCTAATGCGGATTTCTGAGAAATTTCTGAATACTGACTGGATTGGAACGAAGCACCCATTTTGCCTGTTGTACAATTTTGGCTTGCTTGGATACGTTGCGAGAAGTCCGTCCGGAACTGGAAATAGACAGAAATTCAAGAAACCGTATGAGTTTGAGTGGAACTGTGATGAAGTATTACCTAAAGACCCCTGTACTTACTACCTAATTCATCCATCACTTCATCATCTAATTCAAACCAAGAATTACAAATTCAAATTTAATAAAGTTAGAATAGGCGATGGTTTGCTGTGGGGAAATAAGGAAGTGGCTAAGATTCAAGACGAGAAGATTCGCATATTTATTTCGTACGCACAAACTAATTCGGACTTGGCTGATTACTCCGTAAATTAAGTTTAT
>DEHU01000110.1 GCA_002352125.1 Competibacteraceae bacterium UBA2792
CTGAACGGCACCGAAATCTGCATTCAGGTGGAACGTCGCGACATGATTTACCGCCTGTTCCATTGGGGTTCGCAAGCGGACGTAATGGTGCTGTCGCCACAGGTGGCCGATTTGCAGGCTCTGATGCCGGTGAAGGCGCCGCCNNGACAGCCTGGCGGTCGATCAGGCCATCATCGAATTCGAGTGATTGCCTGCGGGCCAGCATAAAAAAACCGGGGGCGGCCGACTCGCCGCCCCCGGTCGATCTTCACAAGCCGGCCGGGGAATTCCTCGGCCGGTTTCCGTTTTGGGGTAGGTGCTAACCGTCAGGCGGGTTTGCCCAGCGTGCGCCAGAACCGCTGGGTCCACGAAGCATTTTTCGATAATTCCGGACTGATGCCGTACGACAGGAAGTGCGAGACATAGCGCTGGTCCACTTCCATGATGTGTTTGGTGAGCCAGTTTTTGAGAAGGAAAGCCAACTCAAAGCCGATCGCGCCTTTGCCTTTCGCCAGCTTTGCACGCAAATCCCCCAATTGCGCGACGAGCTTGTCGTGCTCCTCCTTGTGCCGCTCGTAGTCCGGATAGTGCAGGATGCGCATCAGGCTTTCTTCGACGGCAAGATGGACGCGAGTATATTCATCGAGCCGATCGATGATGTCCCCGGTGACCTCTACCGTGCGCCCCTGCTGAATTGCCTCGTGTACCTGGTTCAATAAATCCAAGAGCACCTTGTGCTGAGAATCGATTTCTTCGATACCGACGCTCAGCTCGTTGGACCACTCGATGAATTTGCTCATACGCACCCATTTCGGAAAAAACGGTTGCCCGCGCCTAACCGGCGACCATCCTTGGCCGGATAACGGATCGCCCGGCGGAACAGTTTTATTTAGCGAGCCGCATCTTGACGTAGGAACCTGGCGCGTCTTCGATCACTGGCAGTTTGCCGGTACCCGGCGTCCGGGCCGGTACTTTTTCACCGGAGTGCTTGCTCAGCCATTTGTACCAATCCGGCCACCAGGAACCCTCGGTCTGTTTGGCTTCTTTGAGCCACTCATCCGCATCGGTGGGACTCTTAGGGTTAGTCCAATAAAAATACTTGTTGGCAGATGGCGGATTGATGGGGCCAGCGATGTGGCCGGAACCGCTCAACACGAACCGCACCGGACCGTTGAACAAGCGGCTACCGGCGTAATTCGATTTCCAAGGCGCGATGTGATCCTCGATGGCCGACAGGAAGTAAGTCGGCACCTTGACTTTGCCAAAATCGATCGGTGTACCCAGCAAGGTGACGCCGCCCGGATCTTTCAGGCGATTATGCTGGTACATGTTACGCAGGTAGAAGCTGTGCATCCTGGCCGGCATGCGGGTGGAATCCGANNTCGTTGGCGCGCAACATGCTAAAAGTAGTCGCCATCTCGCTACCGTCGAGATAGCCCTTGGCTTCCATGCGCTTTTCTAGCGAGGCGATTTGCTCTTCTTCGATAAATACTTCCAGCTCGCCGGGCTGCGAAAAATCCAACATGGTGGTCAAATGGGTACCAGCGGTGATGCGCGGATTGCCGTGAGCTGCCAGATAAGCGTTGGTGACCCCCAGCAGCGTGCCGCCCAAGCAATAACCCAGGGCGTTCACCTCACGCTCGCCGGTCGCCTGCTCGATGGCATCCAGCGCCGCCAAGGGGCCATCCTTCAAATAATCGTCGAAAGCCTTGTCGGCCATTTTTTCGTCCGGGTTGACCCAGGACATCAGAAACACGGTAAAGCCCTGGTCCACGGCCCACTTGATCAACGAATTCTTGGGACGCAGATCCATAATGTAGAACTTATTGATCCACGGCGGAAAGATCAGTAGCGGTTTCTTGAAGACTTCCGGCGTGCTGGGGTCGTACTGGAGCAACTGCATCATCTCGCTCTGATACACGACCTTGCCAGGCGTGGTGGCGACGTTCTTGCCCAGCTCGAAGGCGCCAAGATCGGTCATCCGGATGTTCAGCTTGCCCTTGCCGCGTTCCAGGTCATCGAGCATGTTTTTCAGGCCGTTGACCAGATTTTCGCCACCGGACTCGATGGTGGCCCGCACCACCTCCGGATTGGTCAACGCGAAGTTGCTCGGCGACATCGCATCCACGAACTGGCGGGTGTAGAACATCAGCTTCTTTTTGGTTTTGTCGTCGAAGCCTTCGACGTCGGCGACCAAATCTTGAATCCAGCCCGCAGTCAGCAAGTAGGACTGCTTGATGTAGGAAAACAGAGCATTGTCCTGCCAGTCGTCGTGCTTGAAACGCTTGTCGCCCTTCTGCTCTCGCACCACGGTTTCCATCGGTTGGCCGAACATCGCCGGCAAGGCTTTCTGCCAAAGTTCCAGATTGTTTTGCCACAGCGTCAACTGAGCCTGTGCCAGCTTGGACGGGTCGGCTATGATCTTTTGGGTCAGTTCCATAAAGGACTTACCCATGTTGGTGGCGCCTTGAAGGTCGTGGGCGCCATCGGTGAGCTGGCGATTCAGGAACTCCTTAACGACAGCCTGGCTTTTCTCGGCAATATGGGAGAAAAGCTGCGCCATCTGCGCTGGATCGGGCATCTTGACTTTCGGCATTTCGAGTTCGGTTTTCTCGGCCATGCATCGTTCCTCCGGTCACTATGGTGGTTAGCTGTACCCGTTAATTCTAGCTATATCTGGTCCCCCGCGTCAGCGGCAAAGACCCAAAAAAACACGACGGACGGGCCGCGCG
>DEHU01000134.1 GCA_002352125.1 Competibacteraceae bacterium UBA2792
ATCATCATCATCGCTGCCACGACCACGTCGGTCGTAGTCGTCATCCTCATCATCGTCGGCAAGAAGCGGCGCGATGATGCCTGGCTCGCCCTCGTCGTAGCGCTCCAGGCTGGAGAGGTCTCGCTCTAGCGAGTCCTCTCCGTCTTCGGTTCCAAGGATTGTGGTGAGTTCGACGAGCTCCAGGTCAGGCATGGTCATGTCCTCGGCCGAATTCTAAGCATGCAAATTCGGCGATGTTCAAGCCGCGTCTCGGCGGTTTTCGCGCGCAGATTCAGGCAAGTAGGTGCTTAGGCCGGACCTGGCCCGCGCCCCGCCTAAGGGTAGTGCCGGCCGCGGTGGTCGACCACTGTCCGTACCGCCATCCGCAAGGGGGGCGGCAGCGCGGCGCCGATCACCCGCTGCCAGACCAGTTGCGTAGATAGCACAGCCACCAGCGACATGTTGTCCAGGTTCGAGAACTGTCCGGCCGGGCCGCGCGCGTTACATTTTTCCCAGAGCTTGGAGACCGAGGCGGGGTCGAAGACCCCAGCCCCCCGCACCGACTCCTCGCTGAGCACATCGGTGATCCACGCTGGGCCCTTCGGGGTCACGAAGGCCGCCGCATCAGGGGCGCGATAGGGCTGCTTGGGCCGCTGGCGGATCGCCTCAGGAAGTAGCTTGGCGGCGAGGCGCTTGAGCACATGTTTCTCGTCGAGCCCGCGCAGCTTGTAGGAATCCGGCAGGCGCCCGGCGAGCGCCATGACCTCTTTGTCGAGGAACGGGAAGCGCCCCTCGATCGAGCTGGCCATCAGCATCCGGTCCCCTTGCGCCGAGAGCAAGTAGCCGGACATCAAGGTGCGGATCTCCAAGTATTGATCCTGCGCCAGCGCCGTCCAGCCGGCGAGCTGGGGCGGCAGCTCGTCGGGCACGCCGAGCTCGGCCGCGAGCTGGGCCCGCACCGGCTCGGCCAGGAGCCGCTTGATCCCCGAGGTGGTCTGCCAGCGCAGATGGTGGCCAAACCCCAGCTCTTGCCAGCGGTCCAAGCCTTTGCCGAAAAACGCTTGAGCCATCCCTCTTTGCGCGACTGGTGAGCGGGCCAGGTAGGGGTAGAGCCGCTCGATGAGCCGCGGTCTTCGCTCGCTCTTGGGCTCCCGTGCCCAGAACCGGCGCACCGCCGCTTCGCGGAACAGGTCGTAGCCGCCGAACACCTCGTCGGCACCTTGGCCGCTCTGTACAACCTTGACCGCCTTGGAAACGCGCTCGGACAGCAGGAAAAATGCCACTGCGTCTTGGCCGACCATCGGTTCCGCCATGCAAGTGACGGCTTCCGGCAAGCGTTCGAGCACTTGATCGTTTTGGATCAGATACTTGTGATGACGAGTCTGGTAGCGGGCCACAACCTGATCGGAATATTCGAACTCGCTGCCTTTTTCTTCCGGCTGGTCCTCGAAACCGACCGAGAAGGTCCGCAAATCGCGGACGCCAGTTTCGGCCAGCAACGCCACCAGCAGGCTGGAATCCAAGCCACCAGAGAGCAGCACGCCCACCGGCACGTCAGCGATGTCTAGCCGTCGCCGCACCGCCAATCGCAACGCTGCGTGAACCGCTTCGATCCATTCGGTTTCGGTGCGTGCTTCGGCTGGGCGCATGGCTCGCAACCGCCAGTAGACCCGGTACCGTTCATTGCCGTTGGCGTCGATGGCAAGGGTAGTGGCGGGAGCCAGCTTGCGGATACCTTGCAGAATCGTGCGCGGCGCCGGAATGACGGCGTGCAGGGTCAGTTGGTGATGCAAGGCCACCGGATCGATGGCGGTATCGATATCTCCCGCTGCCAGCAACGCCTGGCTATTGGAAGCAAAGCGGAAAGCGCGCGAAGTGCGGGAGTAGTACAGCGGTTTGATGCCCAGCCGGTCGCGGGCCAGGAACAGGCTGCGCTCGCGAACATTCCAGATGGCAAAGGCAAACATGCCGATCAATCGCTCGACGCAGCGCTCGCCCCATTCGGCGTAGGCTTTGAGGATGACCTCGGTATCGCCTTCCGAAAAGAACCGATAGCCCTTAGCCAGCAAATCCCGCCTCAATTCCCGGTAGTTGTAGATCGCGCCGTTGAACACCAGCACCAGCCCAAGATCGGGATCGACCATCGGCTGGTTGGAACGGTCGCTGAGGTCGATGACGGAGAGGCGGCGATGACCGAGCAGCAGCGGGCCGTCGGACCAAGTTCCTTCGTGGTCGGGACCGCGCCGGGCAAGGCGATGCAGCATCCGTCCCATCAGAGCCAAATCTGGCTCGCCACCGTCGAAGCGCAGTTCGCCGCCGATGCCGCACATAAGAGAATTCCGCTGGGGAGTAGAAAAGCAAGCTACTGCGGGAACTTCAGATTTGAAGCTTTAACTGGCGGGCGCACGCCAGTAACCTCGCGCGCCAGCGAGATAGCCCGATTGTAAGTCTGAGCGTTAGGGACGGTACCGCTTAAAGTGACCACGCCGTTATCGGAACTGATGCTGACATTGGCGGCAGCCAGTTCGGGGTCCTGTTTGAAGGCATCTTTGATGGAAGAGGTAATTTCGGAATCGCTGACCGTGGGTCCTTTACGGCTGCTGCTGGAACTGTCCGTGCCCGTATCGCTGTCCTTGTTGCCGAAGCCGCTCAGACCCGAGCAGCCTGCGGTAGTTAGAGCGGCCAGAAAGGCGAGGGCGAGGTACACTTTGTTCATCGGTCGATCTCCTTATGGCTTGAAACGCAAGGTATAGCGAAGAGTTTAGTGCCAGCTCGGCACGGGGTTCGGCGGCAAGAATATCACACCCAAACCCTTTGCTACCCGCGTTGCAACGGTTTAAACCGGCGACTAGACTAGCTTGGCTTCGCCGCGCGGCTCCATTGCCGGCGGAAAACTTAATGCCGCTACGGGACTCTCGCCGGGCGCGAACATCCTCAAAACCCTTTCGTCACCCAACCGGTAAATGGAGAGGCAACGCATGGTTCACGAATTACCCGCACTACCCTACGCCAAAAACGCGCTGGAACCGCATATCTCGGCCGAAACTTTGGAGTATCACTACGGTAAACACCACCAGACCTACGTCACCAACCTGAACAATTTGATCAAAGGCACGGAGTTCGAGAACTTGTCCCTCGACGAGATCGTGCTGAAATCTTCCGGCGGCATTTTCAACAATGCAGCCCAAGTATGGAACCACACCTTCTACTGGAACTGCCTGAAACCCAATGGCGGCGGCGAGCCCACCGGCCCGCTGGCCGAGGCGATCAACCGGAAATTCGGCTCGTTTGCGGCCTTCAAGGACGAATTCACCAAGTGCGCGGTCGGCACCTTCGGTTCCGGCTGGGGCTGGCTGGTCAAGAACCCGGACGGCTCGGTAGACCTGCTAAGTACCTCCAACGCCGGAACGCCGGTCACCTCCGGCAAGAAAGCGCTGCTGACTTGCGATGTGTGGGAACACGCCTACTACATCGATTACCGCAACCTGCGGCCCAAGTACGTTGAGGCATTCTGGAACTTGGTCAACTGGGATTTCGTAGCCCAGCAATACACCGCCACTTAGCCGCTTCCGCTTAAACGAGCGCGGTTGGGCAAGCATTTTGTCGGCTTGCCTCAACCGTCCCTACTCTCTGCGCGGTGGTACCGCGTTGCCACATTTGCCGGTCTCCCACAGACACAGGCCACGAGAAGGTGATTTTTATTACTCAAAAAGCTAGATTTTTTTGCCTTATTATATCTATAATGTAGCATTAGTAATTTTTGTAAAGCACAATATCTCTGTATGTGCTTGAAAGAATTGTATTTTCAGTTAACGAAACCAATGCAATCGCATTTATAACTAGACCCATGCCGCAAACACTTCAGCTTTTCGCCAGCCATCTGTCTCGTAGCAATACATTAACTTTAAAAGTTTTTTTAGGGCTGACTAAATACTCCGTAAATTAAG
>DEHU01000235.1 GCA_002352125.1 Competibacteraceae bacterium UBA2792
GCGTGAAGACGCGAGAGATCCTGGCCTCGCGCCAGGGCGACTTCGCCATCGCCGACATCGTGCACGTCCATCCCCAACCAGTGACCGGTACGGTGCATGTAAAACCGTTTGTACTGTTCGCTCTCGATCAGTTCATCTACTTCGCCGTGCAACAGACCCAGCGTCACCATGCCATCGGTCAAAGTGCGAACGGCCGCTTCGTGCGGCTCGTTGAAATGGTGGCCCGGTCGAACTTTGTCGATGGCCGCTTTCTGAGCGGCCAGCACCAGCTCGTAGATAGCGCGTTGCTCTCCATTGAAACGGCCGTTGACGGGGAAGCTGCGGGTGATGTCGGACGCGTAGCCGTCCACTTCGGCGCCGGCATCGATCAGCACCATGTCGCCATCGCGCAGCGGCGCGCTGTTTTCGGTGTAGTGCAAAATGCAACTGTTGTCGCCGCCGCCGACGATGGACGGATAAGACCAGCCGGCACCGTTGCGCAGGAAGGTATGGAGGATTTCCGCTTCGAGTTCGTATTCGATCACTCCGGGCCGGCAGGCGCGCATCGCCCGGCAGTGGGCTTCGGCAGCAATGCGGGCGGATTCGCGCATCACCGCGACTTCATCGGGCTCCTTGAGCAACCGCATTTCGTGCAGCAGGTGTTCCAAGGCGACGAATGTCGTCGGCGCCCGCACACCGATCCGAGCCTTGCCGCGCACTCGATTGATCCACTCCATCACCTGTCGGTCGAGGTCTGGATTGTAACCGATGGCATAGAAGACCCGCTCCCGATTTTCCAACAACGACGGAAACAATTTATCGATTTCGGCGACGGGATGGGCATTGTCCACCCCGTAGCGTTCCACCGCCCCTTGCGGCCCAGCTCGGCGGCCATGCCAGATTTCCATTTGCGGATCGCGGTCGCGGCAGAACAGCAAAAATTCCTGCGCGCCGCCGGGCACCAACACCGCGATGGCTTCTGGCTCCGGGAAACCGGTGAGGTAGTAGAAATCGCTGTCTTGACGGTAAGGATAATGCACGTCGCGATTGCGAGGTACGGATGGTGCGGCCGGCAACAAGGCGATCGAACCGGGTCCCATTTGCTCCATCAGGTGGCGGCGGCGACGGGCGAAAACGGTGGGCGGTATGACGCGAGCGAACATCGATATGGCTTCCGAATTCAGTGCAGAGGGAGACGGATCGGGGTCGAGTGACGCAAATCCTGCTGGATCAGCAACAAGCCGACTCGCAAGTATTCGACTACTTCGGCGTAGGCAGTTTCATCCGCCTCGTTGGCCTCGCCGGCATCGAAACCGATTCGAGCAATTTCGGTTGCATCGTGCAAAAACTCCCGGCTTTCGGCGGAAAGTTCGCCGCGTCGTTCCACTTCGCCCAAGCCGAGGCCATACAGCAAGCCCTGACACCAGCTCCCCAAAGCGTCGACACGCTGGCGCAGCGGTACGTCGTCATCGGGTAGCAACGGAGCCACCGACCAATCGGCAGCGTTCAGTTGGGCAGCGCCATATTCGAATAGCTTGAAAAGCACATCGCGGACAGGCTCGGCTAGCTCGGCATCGTCGGTCAATTGTTCGCGAGCATGGATCAACCATTGCTCGGGTTCGAGATCGCGGTCGGCGCACAGTAAACCGCACAGCAACCCGTGCAGCTCGGCGGGACTGAACGGAGCGAGCAAGCCGGTCAAACGTTCGAACAAGGGCGGATGGATAGCGGTCATGAAGGGTTCCAGGGTCGGCGGACCGTTCGGCGATAGCCGATCCTAACATTCCATGAGGGACCTCGAAAGCAGCTCGAAATTGACCGGACCGGAACAGCCGCTCTATAGTATTCGCATGGAAATCGAAGACCTTTACGAAAATGCTATGCCAGCCGAAGCTGGCGAACTCGACGATACGACCGAAACGGCCGCGACCAGTTTGGCTATCCTCGCCGAGAGAGTGGAGCAACTGATGCGAATCCACGAACGGTTGTTGCAAGAAAATCAGGCTTTGCGCGAGCAGGAAATAGCGTTGCAGGCCGAGTGCGCCAACCTGCGCGAGCAAAACGAGCAATCGCGTTCTCGCATCGAGGCGATGGTCGTGCGTCTAAAAAGCTTGGAGCAACCCTCGTGAGCAAGGAAACCATTGGTGTCACCGTTCACCTGATCGGCAGCGAGTATCGTTTTGCGTGTCGACCGGCCGAGCAGGACGAACTTTTGGAAGCGGGCCGTTATCTCGACGACAAAATGCGCGAAGTTCGCGATCGCAGCAGCAAGCTGCTGAGCCTAGAGGCGATCGCGGTGATGGCCGCCATGAACCTCAGCCACGAATTGCTTCGGCAACAACGTCAGACGACCGAGACGGATACGATCATCAATCATCATGTGCAGGACTTAGTGCAAAAAATCGACGCGATCCTTAGCAAAGCCGTACCGATTGAGTTATAATTTCAATCAAATAGTTGGTTTGCTGGTTTGGGCGCTCTCTGCAGTGTTCGAGTAATGGGCTGGGTAACCCCTTGATCCTAGTTAATTTTACCCAGGGGGCATGATCGCCAACGTAGGTGTGCATGTCCGCCCTGTCGCGGAAAGCCTGATACGTTGCTCTTGTCCCCCACTTGAGCCGCGCGGTTCAAGGGCAAANNAGGTCCGAGACGGCACAGGCGGAGAGCGCCCCCTCTATCTTGCATGCTTAACGACGCTTCGGCGTCGTTTGTGTTTCGATTCCCTGCGCTATCCGTGACCATCGATCCATGCGAGTTGCGCCAACGATTGCGCGTCCGACGCAAGAGTCTGTCCGACGCCATGCGGCAGGAAGCGGCGCTGGCCGTCGCTCGAAGATTGGCAGATTGGCCAGCATTTGTCGCCGCAATCCGAATCGCAAGTTACTGGGCTTGCGATGGGGAGCTAAACCCAGCGCCGTTACTGGAACATGCCTGGGCAGCGAACATGCAGGTTTACTTGCCGGTTCTGGCGGATGATCCACCCCAATCGTTACAGTTTGCGCTTTACCGGTCAGGATCGCCTTTGCGCCGTAATCGATTCAACATCCCAGAACCCGATATCCCGCCAGCAGAACGGTTACAGCCCCAACAGTTGCACTTGGTCTTGGCGCCTTTGGTAGCTTTCGATTCGACGGGCACCCGCTTGGGTATGGGCGGGGGATTCTACGACCGCAGCTTCGCTTTTCTGCGCGACCCAGATTATCGTGGCTGGCGACCTCGTTTGTTGGGGCTGGGTTACGAATTCCAGCGAATGGCTGTACCGCTGGCTCGTCGGACCTGGGACGTACCTCTGGATGCGGCGGCGACCGAAGAAGGGTTGTACGTGTTCGCTCAACCGCACGACGCAGAACGGGGATCATTTCGATGAGGCACTGGCTGCTGAAATCGGAACCCACGGCGTTCGATCTCGCCGACTTAGAAAGCGCGCCGGAACAGACCACCCCTTGGGAAGGCGTCCGCAATTACCAAGCTCGTAACTTCCTGCGGGACGAATTGCGCAGGGGAGACCAAGCATTTTTCTATCGTTCCGGCACGGCGCATCCCGCCATCGCTGGCATCGTCGAGGTGGTGCGGGAAGGTTATCCGGACGAGACAGCGTTCGATCCGACCAGCCCCTATTACGATCCCATCTGTTCGCGCGAGCGGCCACGCTGGTATCGCGTCGACGTGCGGTTAGTTCGGCGCCTGCGCCGGCCGATCACGTTAGCCGAATTAAAGCGCCATCGAGATGAACTGGCAGATTTCATCTTGTTACGCCGAGGCAACCGGCTGTCGGTGCTGCCGGTCACTGCGGCGCACTGGACGTTCGTGCTCGACTTGGAAAATACTTTGGCCGTCTAGCTCCGGCCATCCAAAAACAATCGATAAGCCGGGTTGTCGGTCTCGTCGCTGTATGGATAACCCAAGTGGCTGATGTAGCGGTAAAACTGCGGTCGTTCCACCGCTGGAACCTGGATACCGACTAGCACGCGGCCGTAGTCGGAGCCATGATTGCGGTAGTGAAACAAGCTGATGTTCCACCCGTGCGCCATACCGGTCAGAAACTTCAGCAATGCACCCGGCCGTTCGGGAAACTGGAAGCGATAGAGCAACTCGTCGCGGATGCCCGAAGCGTGGCCGCCCACCATGTAGCGCACATGTAGCTTGGCCATCTCGTTGTCGCTCATGTCGATGACCGGATAACCGTGCTCGCGCAGGGTTTCGATGATCCGGTGCTTTTCCCCTTCACCTTCGGTCAGTTGCACGCCGGCGAATACCTGGGCCTGCCGGGCATCGGCGTAACGATAGTTGAACTCGGTGATGGAACGCCTGCCGATCGCTTGGCAAAATCTGCGGAAACTGCCCGGCTGTTCCGGGATGGTCACCGCCAGCAAAGCTTCGCGCCGTTCGCCCAATTCAGCTCGTTCGGCAACGTGGCGCAGGCGGTCGAAATTGATGTTGGCGCCGCAATTGATCGCGACCAGATTGGTGCCGTTAACCCCGGTTCGCTCCACATATTTTTTCAGGCCAGCGATGCCCAGCGCGCCGGCCGGTTCGGCGATAGAGCGGGTATCGTCGAAAATATCCTTGGTAGCGGCACAAATCTCGTCGGTAGAAACCACGATGACGTCATCCACCAACTGTTGAGCCAGTCTGAAGGTTTCCTCGCCCACTTGTCGAACCGCCACGCCGTCGGCGAAGATGCCCACTTGATCGAGCATGACCCGATGGCCTTGCTTGAGCGCTTCGTGCATCGAAGCAGCGTCGTCAGGCTCCACACCGATGATCTTGATTTCCGGCCGCAGGAATTTGGCGTAGACGGCCACGCCGGCGATCAAGCCGCCCCCGCCGACGGCGACGAAAATCGCCTCGATGGAGTCGGGATGCTGGCGCAGAATTTCCATGCCGACGGTACCCTGACCGGCGATCACGTCGGGGTCGTCGTAAGGATGAATGAAGGTCATACCCTTGTCTGCCTCCAACTGCCGGGCGTGCTGGTAAGCCTCGTCGTAGGTATCGCCGAACAACACGATTTTGCTGCCCCGGTCGCGCACCGCCTGCACCTTGATCGCCGGCGTGGTGCGGGGCATGACGATAGTGGCCTTGGCGCCCAACCGCTGGGCGGCCAACGCGACGCCTTGGGCATGGTTGCCGGCCGAAGCGCACAGGATGCCCCGTTCTAAAGCATCGCGCGGCAAGTTGGCGATCTTGTTGTAAGCACCGCGCAGCTTGAAGGAAAACACCGGCTGCAGGTCTTCGCGCTTGAGCAACACTCGGTTGTTCGAACGCCGCGATAAACGGGTCATCATCTCTAGCGGCGATTCGATAGCGACATCGTAAACGCGAGCGGCCAGAATCTTTTTGATGTAGTCGTACATAATGATCGACGAGATCCAAACGAGGAGTGTTCCATGTCCAGCGACGACATGAAGAAGCGTGCTGCCGAAGCCGCTCTCGAATATATCGAAGACAATGTAGTTTTGGGCGTCGGTACCGGAACGACGGTCAACTATTTTATCGACGCGCTATCACGTATCAAGCATCGACTCGACGGCGTGGTATCGAGTTCGGAAGCGACTACCCAGCGGTTGAAAGCGCATCGGATTCCCGTACTGGATCTCAATGCCGTCGGTCCACTACCGCTGTACGTCGATGGCGCAGACGAAGCTAATCGCCAGTTGCAACTGATCAAAGGTGGCGGCGGAGCACTGACCCGCGAAAAGATCGTGGCCGCCGCCAGTGATCGATTCGTCTGCATCGCGGACCGGTCCAAGTTAGTGGACATACTGGGCAAGTTCCCGTTGCCGGTCGAAGTGATTCCAATGGCGCGCAGCCACGTAGGGCGCGAATTGCTCAAACGCGGCGGCCAGCCAGTATTGCGGGAAAACTGCATCACCGATAACGGCAACCTGATCCTGGATATCTACAATCTGCAAATACGAGAACCAGCGAAATGGGAGATGGAATTGAACAACATCGCGGGCATCGTTGCAGTCGGGCTGTTCGCGCTGCGGCCGGCTGACGTACTACTATTAGGAACCCCTGATGGGGTGCGGGTCGCACACGCCGGTTGAGCGGCCGGATCGGCAACAAAAAAACGGGCGCCGCGTGCGGCGCCCGTCGCCCTTACGCCCGAGACGGGCTTTTTTGCGTTAGAAGTCCACCCGAGTACCGATCGAGACGACGTTCTGATCGCTATAGAAAACGTTATCGGCGCTGCGGCCAACATATTCGGCCCAAATTCGGGTCCGCTTGCTGAAATTGTACTGGTAGCCGAGGATATAGTTGTCGATTTCGTCCTCGCCTCTGGTACCCGGATCGAGCTGGCCGTAAGCGGCACTGATGATGTTGTTGCCGAAGGTATAGGAACCAGCCAATAGGAAGTTGGTGGCATCGTCGCCACCGATACGGATCCCGTCGACGCTGGCTTTAGTTACCAGACCATACTGATTTACAGTACCTTGTTCGTAAATGAACCCGACGCTGAAGGGACCCGCCGCATAGCCCAGGCCCACCGTCCACTGGTCGACGTCGAAATCAAGCGTGACCGGATCGATGAACACGTTATTGTCGCCATCCAGCGCAATGTAACTGATCCCAGCGAAGAAAGGACCATTGTTATATTTGAGTGCGATATTCCAGATGTCGACACTGTCCGAGAACCCTTGAGCGTCGTTGACGCTACCGTCCACGACCAACATGACTTCGCCAGAAAAACCGCTGAAGTCAGGCGTCGAGTAAAAAATGCTATTTGAAAGCCGGGTAAGGGAGCCTGGCCCACGCTGATCGGAGACGAAACCGCCTAACCAAGCATCACCGCCGAAGGTAAAGGAGCTATTGAAAATGTCCGTGACACCCGCAACGTGATAGTAGGGTGTTTCTTGGGTACCGATGGTCAAAGTACCAAATCCGCCTTTCAAGCCAACAAGCTTGGGACGGTTGCTGTTGAGATTGCCACCTTCAGTTAAGTCCACACCAAATTCGTACTGATAGACAGCACTCAGACCACCGCCCAGATCTTCCGAGCCCGTAACGCCTAAGCGCGAATCGTCGTTGACCACATCCCAGAAATCGTTGTTATCATCCTGATCCAGATAGTTAATAGACGCCCGTGCGGAACCGTATAGAATCGTATCGGCCTGAACGGCTAGAGGAGTGGTAAGAGCGGCCGCAACGGCCAAAGCGAGAATGGACTTTTTCATGGCAAAATTCCCGATGGTCACAAATTAACCCATGCTTCAAAGGCGTTTTCCAATCAATCGAACACTCGATTGGAAAACATCCTTAAAACCACTTTGAGGTAATTTATATACGCATTGCGGTAAAAACGCAACTATTTATTTATATAAATACAACTGATTTGTATGGCTGCAACGAGTACCTTACATGATAGCCGGAACGAAAACGGACGCCCGTAGGCGTCCGTTTTTTGCTGCGATCAAACAAGCACAAACTTAGAAATCGTGACGAGTACCGATCGAGACAGTCTGCTTCTTGCCAGACAAATCGGAGTCGACATCCTGACCAACGTACTCAACCCAAACCCGGGTGCGCTTGCTGAAGTTGTACTGGTAGCCCAGCGCCCAGTTGTCGACGTCGGGTTGAATGAGGGTAACCACATCGCCATCGGAAAGGATGTTGATCCGGCCATCGTCGGCAGTCGTGTAGCCGTACGCAGCCCGGATGATGTGGGGACCAAAGGTGTATTGACCGGTCAAGTAGACGTTTTGGGAATCACCGAAGTTCAGGGTGTTAACGTCGCCATCTTCATAGGCGAGGGTCACAGCAAAAGGACCCGAGTTATAGCCGAACGCCACGCCCCACTGATCGCCATCATAAGCGGGTCGAGTGACGAAATCGTCGAACCCATCGCCTTGCAACGCCATGTACGTCGCGCCCACGAAGAACGGACCGTTCTTGTAGCTGAGGCCGATATTCCACATATCGACATCGTCGCTCAGGTTGGACGGCAACTTGTTGTCAGCGGACGACCTGCACAGATCGGCGGGCGCGGTAGGATCGGCGGGCGAGCAGGAACCGTTAACCACGAGCATCGCTTGAGCGCTGAAGCCGCTGAAGTTCGGCGTGCTGTAGATCAGGCTGTTGTCCATGCGCAGCCCGAAGGAGTTACCCAAGTAAGTCTCGTTATCGAACACCTTGCTGCTGTTGAAGATATCGCCGATGCCGATGACATTGTAGTACGGGGTCCACTGGGTGCCAGCCGTGACGGAGCCGAAGCTACCTTTGAGGCCGACCCACTTCGGACGGTTGCTGTTCAGATTGCCGCCTTCCGTCACGTCGACGCCAAATTCGTACTGATAGATAGCGCTGAGACCGCCACCCAGATCCTCTTCGCCCCGCACCCCTAGGCGAGAAGAGTTATTGTAAATATCCCACGCTTCGGAACCGGCTTGGGTCCGGACGAGCGTACCGTCGGCCGCCCGGGCGTAAACTGAATCAAAATCATCGTAATCGAGCGAGACCCGGGCAGAACCATACAACGTCGTGTCGGCGTAGGCGGCAGAACCGAAACCAACCAGTCCAGCGGCTACGGCTAGCGCAAGAGCAGACTTTTTCATAAATAAACTCCTAGGTTTATGTTGTACGTACACAACAAAAGGGTGTTTGCAAGTCATTGAGGAAATTTATACGCATTTTGAAGCACAAATGCAACTGATATTTTCAAAAAAAACACAAAATTTAATTTTTGTTTCTAACTAACAACAACATGTTGTATTTTGGCTATTAGATCATAAAAAAACCCACCTAGCCCGAGATTAGGTGGGTTTGCTAGTGGCTGGGGGACTAGGATTCGAACCTAGGTTGACGGAGTCAGAGTCCGTAGTCCTGCCGCTAGACGATCCCCCAAGAAAACGTCAACGCTTGGAGTATTGGGTGGCACGCCGCGCCTTGCGCAGGCCGACCTTTTTGCGTTCCACCTCTCTGGCATCGCGGGTAACGAAGCCTGCCTTGCGCAGTGGTGTACGCAAGCTTTCGTCGTATTCGATCAGCGCACGGGTAAGACCATGGCGGATGGCACCAGCTTGGCCGGTAATGCCGCCACCCTTGACCGTGACATAAACATCGAAACGGTCGCTAAGGTCGGCCACTTCTAGCGCTTGATGGACGACCATGCGAGAAGTCTCACGCCCGAAATATTCGTCCAGCGGACGCCGGTTGACGATGATCTTGCCCGTGCCGTGCCGCAAGAAAACCCGTGCCGTAGCGGTCTTGCGACGACCCGTACCGTAGTGCTGGTTTTCGATCATGCTTATCTGTTCCGTTTCTGAATATATTGATCGGTTACCGATTCAATTCCAGCGGCTTGGGCTGCTGAGCGACGTGCGAATGATCGGGACCCGCATAGACTTTCAGCTTGCGAAACATGGCCCGCCCTAGCGGATTTTTGGGCAACATGCCTTTAACCGCGATCTGAACGACGCGCTCCGGGGCTTTTTGCAGCAGCTTTTCCAATGATATGGACTTGATGTTGCCGACATAACCCGTCGTCCGGTAATAGAACTTATCGGTTTCCTTGCGACCGGTCGTCCGCACTTTTGCGGCATTGACGACGATGATGTAGTCGCCGGTATCGACGTGTGGCGTATACTCGGGTTTGTGTTTGCCCCGCAGGCGACGGGCAATCTCCGTCGACAACCGGCCCAAGACCTTGTCCGTAGCGTCGATCACGTACCAGTCGCGCTTGACCTCGGCCGGCTTGGCGCTAAAAGTTTTCATCTATGACGGGCTCCAAAAAAACCGTGTCCGCGTGGGGAGTCGCGCATTCTACTCAAGCAATGTTCGCCTTACAAGACCTTAGCTCCGGCAAAACGACATGGCATCTTGCAAGAGATTAGTTCAAATACGCAATCGCTCCACCGTGCGACCTCGAACGAGGTGCTCGTCGATGATCTCGTCCAGATCAGCGCAATCCACATAAGTGTACCAAGCCGCCTCAGGGTAAATCACGATGACTGGACCTTCGGCGCAGCGATCCAAGCAACCGGCGGTGTTGATGCGCACTTTATGAGGAATAGCGGCTCCCAACTCTTTGACGCGCTGCTTGACGTAGTCGCGGGCCTCCTGAGCACCGCACTGTTGACAGCATTGCGAACCATCGGGACGCAGGTTGGTGCAAAAGAAAACGTGATAGCGATAATANNGACCACTCGTTACTATACCCCCGTTGATACTTTGCTCATCAACCTGGACCAAGCCGTTCGCACCCTGTTTGGCCGGCCAGCGACGACGGGACGCTCTCGACCGACCACCGAAGACGTGGCGGAAAGCGAACTGCAACCCGCCGAACAACTGTTGGCGGCCCGGCTGATGCGAGTCAACCATACCGGCGAGGTGTGCGCCCAAGCGCTTTATCAAGGTCAGTCCCTGACCGCGAAGCTGGATTCGGTGCGAGATCGCATGGAGCAGGCCGCAGAGGAGGAAAACGACCACTTGGCTTGGTGCGAAGCGCGGATCAAAGAGTTGAACAGTCATCCTAGCGTGCTAAATCCGCTGTTTTACGCTGGCGCTTTCGCCATCGGCGCGCTGGCCGGCAAAGTTGGCGACCGCTGGAGTTTGGGATTCGTCGCCGAGACCGAACATCAAGTCGTCCGGCATCTAGATTCGCACCTGGAGCGGTTACCGGCCCACGATCTGCCGAGCCGGGCGATTCTGCAACAAATGAAAGAGGACGAGGCGCGACACGCCACCAATGCGCTGATCGCCGGTGGCGCGCGGTTGCCTCTGCCGGTCCGCCTGCTGATGAAAGGGATGTCGAAAATAATGACCAGGACTACGTATTGGGTTTGACCGGCGAGATTTTTCTCTCCGGTCAAATAGGGTTAGGCGAAAACGGCGGATCGGGATGGCTAAATCCGCAACCGTTTGTGCAAGTTCTCGCCGTAAAAAATCTCCGCCATTTCCCGCCGCATCCGCCGTTCGATTTCCGATTGCTCACGCGGCGGCACGTCCTGTTTGTCCACGCTAAACAAGTAGTTGTTTAGATCGAAGTCCTTCAGGAGCATCTTGGTATGAAAGATGTGTTCCTGATAAACGTTGACGTCGATCATCTGATATCGCTCGCGGGTGTCCTTGGAGAGATAGTTTTGGATCGAGTTGATCTGGTGGTCGATGAAATGCTTCTTGCCAGCCACGTCTCGGGTGAAGCCACGCACCCGATAATCGATGACGACGATGTCGGATTCGAAACTGTGAATCAAATAATTCAGTGCCTTGAGCGGAGAAATGCGGCCGCAGGTCGAAACGTCGATATCGGCTCGAAACGTGCTGATACCGTTGTCGGGATGGCTTTCCGGATACGTGTGTACCGTGATGTGGCTTTTATCCAAGTGGCAGACCACTGCATCCGGTAACGGCCCCGGCGATTCCGCGTTGGAAATTCCGTCGGATGCGACCGGCTCCTCGGAAATTAACATGGTGACGCTGGCGCCCTTGGGATCGTAGTCTTGGCGGGCGACGTTCAGGATGTTGGCGCCGATAATTTTGGAGACGTTGCCAAGGATCTGGGTGAGCCGCTCGGCGTTGTATGCCTCGTCGATATACGCGATGTAGCGTTCCTGCTGCTCGGGGGTCGAAGCGTAGCAGATATCGTAAATATTGAAGCTTAGCGTTTTCGTCAGATTGTTGAACCCTTGCAAGCGCAATCTGGGCATCGGCTTAGGAGTCATCACACATCCTCCTCGCAGGCGAAAACAGCCAACTCGCCGGCTCGCGTGCCGGCGCCCTATTCGAAAAGCGCGCGAGTATAGCAGGATCGAGTGACAACACCAGGAACCTGCGGCCAAACCCGTTCAGGCTTCGCGAATCTCGAAGGTGTGGGTGATTCGGGCGGTTTTACCGAGCATGATCGAAGCCGAACAATATTTCTCGGCCGATAGCTCGATGGCCCGCTCGACGTGTTTGGGGCTCAGATCCTTGCCAGTCAAGATGAAATGTACGCGGATATCGGTAAACACCTTGGGGTCGCTGTCCGCACGTTCGGCTTCGAGTTGCAGCTCGCAGCCGCGCAAATCTTGCCGGGCCTTGCGCAGAATATGGACCACGTCGACGGCGGTGCAACCACCCATACCCATCAGCAACATTTCCATCGGCCGCGGGCCAAGATTGTGGCCACCCAGCTCCGGCGGACCGTCCAGCACTAAAGCATGACCACTGGGGGATTGGGCGACGTAGGTCATGTCTTCCAACCAGGTGATACGGGCTTTCATATCGTAATGTTCTCTCGGTTCTGTTGATGCCTTAAAAAATTCGATGCCTCAAACGCCATCCAGATAAAACCACTGCTCCCCCTCCCGCACGAACCGGCTGGTTTCGTGGAGCCGGTGCGCCTTGCCACCAATCTTATAGCGTGCCACGAACTCAACCACGCCTTGCGTATCGTCGGAGCCACCGGCCTCCGTCCGCACGACCTTCAAACCCAGCCATTTGATGGCGCTCGAATCGTCCAGTTCGAGCGCTTCGGGTCGCGTGGATGCGTGCCAGGTGCGCAACAGATAGTCTTTCCGAGCGAGGACGTAGCCCGAATAACGGGAGCGCATCAACGCCTCGGCCGTGATCGGTCGCCGTTCGCCATCCAGATACGGCTTGCAACAAGCAGCGTAAGCTTTGCCCGAACCGCAGAAGCAGGCGTTATCGCCATTCATCCCGATAACTTCCTCAGTACCGCCCGCGCCGGAGCACCTTCGGCTCCGGCCAGTTTGAGCGGCAGACAAATCAGCTCGTAGCTCCCCGGCGCGACCCCGGCCAGATTCAAACCTTCCACGATCACGACACCGGCTTGCAGCAAGGCGATATGGGTTTGCGGATCGCCCCGGAAAATCTGCACCGACAGGTAATCGACGCCGATCAACCGGATGCCTCGCGCCACGACCCAACGGGCGGCGGCAGCGGTCAAAGCCACGAAATCGGCTCGAAACTCGCGGTCTCCGCGCTGCCAGCCCTCGGAGTTGCGGGTGCGCAGCAACAGACGTTGCATGTCATTCGGCAGGTTCAAGGCATCCAAATCTTCGGCGGTGACGACGTCCACATCGGGCAGCGCGGCCACGACCGCCGGACCGATCAGCGCGTCCAATGCAAGCTGGGTGACATCCGCGCCATCGGCCAGAAAATGCAGGGGCGCATCGACATGCGTGCCGGTATGGACGCCGCAGAGCAAGACGCTATCGTTGACGGCATCACCCTGCCCCATATCGCGACGGCGGCTGAGTTCAACGCGTGGACTGCCGGGCCAGTGCGGCAGGTCCGGCGAGATCGCCAGCGAGATATCCAGATAATCAGTCACGGCTACTCCATTAAAGCTCTCTTCGTCCTCTGGAAGAGAGCTTTGAGGCGAGGGTTTTTATTCGTGTTCCCGTGTTGATCCAACTGGCCGGCGGGTCTGTTTCTTATCTCCGATCCGCCGCTTCTCATCCATCCGTCGCTGCTTGGCGGCGCGCGAGGGTCTGGTCTTGAGACGCGGTTTGGGCGGTGCCGCCGCCTGGCGGATCAAGGCGATCAGCCGGTCGATGGCATCCTGCCGGTTGCGTTCCTGGCTGCGGAAGCGTCGGGCGGTGATCAACAATTCCCCGTCCTGAGTCACGCGACTGCCGGCCAACGTCAGCAACCGCGCCCGCACCGCTTCCGGCAGCGACGGCGAACCGGCGACATCGAAGCGCAGTTCCGCCGCCGTCGCCACCTTGTTCACGTTCTGGCCGCCGGGACCCGACGCCAGCTTGAACTGGAACCGGAGTTCTTCTTCACGGATGGCGATGCCGGGCACCACGTCGATCATGGGAGCAAATCTATCCTGCGATCCTTTCCAGCAACCCTTCCACCTCCGCTACTCGCGTTTCGGCGTCGGGCAGCTCCTTGACGAAACGGAGCTTATCCTTGCCGTCCAGCTTGTAAACCTGGTGGTGGTGCTGGATCAGCCGCACCAGCTTGGCGGGGTCCACCTTTGGCTCCGGGCCGAACACGATCCGTCCACCCTTGGGACCGGCTTCGATTTTCTTGATGCCGACCGGCGTGGCCCGCAGCTTCAAGCCGGTCACTCGGAACAGGTTTTTCACCGGCTCCGGCAACAGGCCGAAGCGGTCGATCATCTCCACCTGCAACTCGCGCAATTCCCCGTCGTCGCGGGCGCTGGCGATGCGCTTGTACAGGATCAGCCGGCTATGCACGTCCGGTAGATAATCGTCGGGGATCAGGGCTGGACTTTGCAGGTCGATTTCGGGACCGTGATCCAGCGGCCGATCCAGTTCCGGCACCCGCCCAGCCTTGAGCGCCTGCACCGCCCGTTCCAACAAGTCCATATATAAAGTAAAGCCGACTTCGTGAATCTGGCCGCTCTGCTCCTCGCCCAGCAGCTCGCCGGCACCGCGAATCTCCAGGTCGTGACTGGCCAGCATGAAGCCGGCACCCAAATCTTCCAGCGATTCGATGGCTTCGATGCGCTTGACCGCGTCCACCGTCATCACCTTGCGCGGCGGCACGATCAGATAAGCGTAGGCGCGATGGTGCGAGCGCCCTACCCTGCCCCGCAACTGGTGCAACTGCGCCAACCCCAGCTTGTCGGCGCGGTTGATGATGATGGTGTTGGCGCTGGGCACATCGATGCCCGATTCGATGATGGTGGTGCAGATCAGCAGGTTGCAGCGGCGGTGATAGAAATCCAGCATCACCTGCTCCAAATCCCGCTCGCGCATCTGGCCGTGAGCGACCGCGATCCGCGCGCCCGGCACCAGTTCCGCAATCTGCGCGGCCATGCGCTGGATGGTCTCCACTTCGTTGTGCAGAAAATAAATCTGGCCACCGCGCTTCAGTTCGCGCTGGCAGGCTTCCTGAATCAACGCTTTGTTCCATTGACCGACGAAAGTCTTGACCGCCAGCCGCCCCACCGGCGGGGTGGCAATGATCGACAGCTCGCGCAATCCAGCCATCGCCATGTTCAAGGTGCGCGGGATCGGCGTGGCGGTCAGGGTCAACACGTCCACTTCGGTACGCAAGGATTTCAGCCGCTCCTTGTGCTTGACCCCGAAGCGGTGCTCCTCGTCCACGATGGTCAATCCCAGGCGTTTGAACTGGACGCCCTCCTGCAACAGCTTGTGGGTACCAATCAGAATGTCCACCTGACCTTCGGCCAACGCTTGCAACGTCTCGGTCTGCTGCTTGGCCGAACGGAAGCGGGACAACAATTCGATCCGCACCGGCCAATCGGCGAAGCGGTCGAGAAAGTTTTGATAGTGCTGCTGAGCCAACAGCGTGGTGGGCGTCAACACCGCCACCTGCCGGCCGTCCTGCACCGCCACGAAGGCGGCGCGCATCGCCACCTCGGTCTTGCCGAAGCCGACATCGCCACACACCACTCGATCCATCGGCTTGTCGGCGCGCATGTCGGCGATCACTGCTTCGATGGCAGCCTGCTGGTCCGGCGTCTCCTCGAACGGGAAAGCGGCGGCGAAGGCGAAGTAGTCGGCCTCGCTCAAGCCAAAGGCGTGACCGGGCCGGGCTTCGCGACGAGCGTAGATGTCCAGCAATTCCGCTGCGGCATCACTAACCTGTTCGGCGGCCTTGCGCCGGACCTTTTCCCACTGACCGCTACCCAGCTTGTGCAGCGGCGCGCTCTCCGGCGAGGCGCCGGTATAGCGGCTGAGCAGGTGCAGGGACGCCACCGGTACGTACAAGCGATCACCACCGGCATATTCCACCACCACGAATTCGCCGTCGATGCCGGCGACTTCCAGTCGTTCCAGCCCGGCATAACGGCCGATGCCGTGCTCTTCGTGAACCACTGGGGCGCCAGGATTCAGATCGGTCAGATTGCGGATGATGGCATCGGGGTCACGGTTGGACCCACGCCGCCGAACCTGCCGCGCCCGCTCGCCGTATAGCTGCGGTTCAGCGATGATCGCCAGCGGCGGATCGGTCAACAACAGACCTTGCTCCAGCGGCGCAACTGTCAAGGCCAGCCGCAAATCCTCCCGCACCAGAAATTCCGCCCAGCTCTCGCAGACTTGCAGCTTCAGACCATAACCGCGCAGCGTATCCAACAGCACTTCGCGACGACCGGCCGACTCGGCGGCGAACAGCACCCGCCCCGGAAATTCCTCTAGAAAACCTTCCAGCGCGGCGGTCGGCCGCTCGGCGCGCGGTTCCAGCGGCAGGGCCGGCGGGGACGCAGTGGGGTAGTTGGTGCCGCCATCTCCCGCCTCTTGCAGCTCGACCCGCAGATAGCGCGCCAACGCCTGCTCGACCTGAGCCGCTTCGAGAAACAGCGCCGGCGGCGGCAACAGCGGCCGCTCCACGTCGTGACGGCGCTGCTCGTAGCGATCCACGAGTTGGTTCTGAAACTCCGCTATCGTTGCATCGACGCCCTCCAGCCGGATCACCAATGTCGCTTCCGGCAGATAATCGAACAAAGTCGCGGTCTGCTCGAAAAAGAGTGGCAAGTAGTACTCGATGCCGCCGGGCGCGTTGCCAGCGCTCACGTCGCGATAAATCGCGCTACGCTGCGGATCGCCCTCAAACTGGCGGCGGTAGGCTTGGCGAAATCGGGAAATGGTTTCCCTGTCCAGCGGAAATTCCCGCGCCGGCAACAGCTCGATTTGTTTGACCTTCGCCACGGACAATTGGGTATCTGGATCGAAGTCGCGGATGCTCTCGACCTCGTCGTCGAACAGCTCGATTCGGTATGGCCGTTCGGCGCCCATCGGAAACAGGTCGATGATCGAACCGCGCACCGCGAATTCGCCGTGCTCGACCACTTGCGACACGCAAACGTAACCGGCCGCCTCCAGGCGTCGGCGAAAATCCTCGGAATCCAGTCGCTCGCCGACTTTTAGCAACAGCGCGTAACGATCCAGATAATCGCGCGGCGCCAGCCGTTGCATCAGGGTCGCAACCGGAACCACCAACACCCCACGCCGCCGCTGCGGTAATTGGTACAGCGTCACCAACCGCTGCGACACGATGTCCTGATGCGGCGAAAATATGTCGTAAGGCAACGTCTCCCAATCCGGAAACGCCAAAATTTCAAGGTCTTCGCCACCGAAGACTCGCAGTTCCGTCTCTAGTCGCAACGCTCTCTGGCTATCGGGCGCCACCGCCAGCACCAAGCCGCGGTAGCGGGTGGCGGCGGAGATCAGTAGGGCAGGACTGGCGCCGTGCAACTGGCCCCAACGTAGCGTTCGGCGGCTGTCAGGCGGCAGGATGGGTTGCAATGGGCTCAACAAAGCAAACCGTTCGACATGCGTAGACATAGATAGCGATAAACCGTGGTGACGATAGCGCCAAACATTGTCCCACACCTAACCGCGAAGCGGGCATAACCTTGAACTGATCGCATCAAAATGATGCTTTTGACTCAAAATAAATTCATTTTCGACATGAAAATACAAAAATATGATGATAGAATAATCGATATCTGTAATTGGCTGTTCCGGCAAACATGCGCTTTCCTACAGTTTGGACTAAATAAATACTGAGGTGATATTCGCCAGCGGTCGACTTTTTGTTAATAACTAACCAAAGAGCAAGAGGTTTTCGATGTCTCCCACTCACCACCATCCATGCAGTTGTCACAATCATTCGCACTATCCGTCGCTTGCCGACATCGATATCGGCCGTCGTCGTTTCGTTCGGCTTGCCGCTCTGGGTAGCGGAATAACCTTACTGGGATTGGCGACTCCTTGGCGCTTGGCCCAAGCCGAAGCTGGGCACGGTACCGCCGCCAAATCTCAGGCTAAACAAGGTGCCGTCGCTACGCCCCAAACCGGGCACGACGCCGATTCTCAATCGGGCGCCGCGTCAGCGCATACCACCGAAGCCTTGTTGCTAAGCTGTATGGATTACCGCTTGATCGACGACATCGTGCGCTACATGGATGGCCGTGGTTTAACCAACCAGTATGACCATGTCATCCTGGCCGGTGCTTCGTTGGGCGTTTTGAACGACCAATTCAAGAACTGGGGCAAGACGTTCTGGGACCACCTCAAAGTCTCCATCGACCTGCATCACATCAAAAGAGTTATCTTGATGGACCATCGGGATTGCGGTGCTTACAAAGTAATCCTGAAAGCGGATTTTTCTAAAGACCCACAAATGGAAACGCGGGTCCACGGTAAATTTTTGCGGGAACTGATGGTAGCCATCCACAAAACCTATCCGGAGCTGGAAGTCGAACGATTGCTGATGGATCTCGACAGCGCCGTGCAGAAAGTCGCTTGAGCTTTTTCCCGACCGATCCCCGAACCGTGGGCGCCAACGCGCCGACTGGTTTTGATCGGTGCCGGCGCAGATCGTGAACCCAGCGATCACTCGCCGGTGGGTGTAGACGCTTGCGGTGGCGGGACTCCTTGGACAACCAACATTTGGTCGCCGTGAGCCAGCGCCGCTGCATGAACAACGCCGTAGTGGGCGGATACGAAAAAAGCGCGAACCGGACCTTCGGTGGGGAGATTTTGCCGAAACTCGCCCAATGCCTTGCAGTAATGCCGGTTGCAAAGGTCCGCGCGCATGTCTCGCGACAGAGCGCAACCGTCGCTTTGGTGGAAAATGCACGAACCCTCGTAGGTTCGGCGACCCACGCGATCCATATAAGCCGCCAGCACGTCGCGGGGGCGCTGGTCCGGGTGTTCGGCCATGTAGCGTCGAACGGTTGCCACGTCCAAATAAGCGTGGTCTCCGCCTCCTTCGCAGCAAAGCCCCTTACAGCAAGCACAGGCCATTCCCATGACGGTTTTGGCCTCGGGCGTCGAACCGAGGCCCGAGGATGCGGCGCATTCTCGATCTGCGGCCGGCACCGTATCCGGTAAGATAGCGGCTTGACCGATCAACGTGTTCAAATGGTCGCGAAAGTTGCGACGACGGCGTTCCGGTAAATTGACGAGCTTTGCTGTGAAAGCCGGAATCACCACCAACGGGAAGGATTCCGGTTTCTCGACGCCGAAAGCAGTTATCACCCGGTCGCGAAGCTGCTTGGCTTGCTCGATTTCTTGCTGGATCAGCGCCTCCCACCGCGCTTGGTTCCGCTCTTGCACCCGTTGCGCGATATCCTCGACGGCGGCCCGCCGGCAGGCAGGCGCGGCGCAAACTTGAGCCGCCGACTCGCTCGTGGCAAGGGGGCGGCCGCACACCGTGCAAACTCTGTTCTGTCTTCGCAATAAGGCATAGCGCCAGTCGCATTCTCCGCGACCACAAAGTCGATCCATTCGCGCCCGATCAAAGGAAAGCGGCGCATTGCAGATCAGGCAGGTTTGCGGTGTCGCCGGGATGGAACTTATGCTCATGGCCGCTCCCAAAATGAACGTCAAGGATCTTGGCGGGGTTGCCAAACAAAGAACTTAGAGGATTCACGGCTGCTCGGGTTGCGCGAAAAAACATGAACGACATCGGCAACAATCCACCAGCCCTCTCGCCCACCGCGCCTTTCGCCATCCCGAACATCCGCCGTTTTCTGGCCTTCCGGCTGCTGTTCAGCGTGCGCTTCTACTACCCCGTGTTCGCGGTGCTGTTTCTGGATTTCGGCCTCAGCGTCGGCCAGTTTGCCGTGTTGAACGCGGTCTGGGCCGCAACCATCGTACTCTGCGAAGTACCATCCGGTGCCTTGGCCGACGCGCTTGGCCGACGCGCGTTGTTGGTGGCGGCCGCAGCGATCATGGTGATCGAAATCGCGCTGCTCTGTTTCGTGCCGCTGGGCAACCCGCAACTGGTGTTTGCAGTCTTCTTCGTCAACCGTCTGCTCAGTGGCTTGGCCGAAGCGCTGGCCAGCGGCGCCGACGAAGCGTTGGCCTACGACAGCCTGAAAGCGTGTGGCCGGGCGGCCGACTGGCCACGGGTGCTCACCGCGCTGATGCGCTGGAATTCGCTGGCCTTCGTCGCGGCGCTGGCACTCGGCGCGCTGGTTTACGATGCCGCGACCTTGCGAGCGGCATTGAATTGGCTGGGCTGGGATGTATCTCTCGACTCGCAAACCACGATGCGCTTTCCGCTGTATTTGACGCTCGTTACCGCGCTCGGCGCATGGTGGACGGCATCGGGAATGACGGAACCGGGCGGCCGGCCGGCGCGCGTCGGCGGGACGCTAGCATCGATCTTGGCGGCATCGCGCTTGACCCTGGACGCAGGCCGCTGGATTTTGGCCACTCCGCTCGCCTTAGCGGTTATCCTCGGCGGGATGCTGTTCGATCACCTGTGCCGGCTGTTCGTGACCCTAAACAGCACCTATCTCCGCCTGATCGGTCTGCCGGACGCCAGTTTCGGCCTGATCGGCGCTGGCATTTCCTTGCTGGGACTCGCCGTTGCCCGACTGGCTCCGGTATTGGACCGACGGCCGCCGCGCTTCAACTTTGCGCTTCTGACCCTGCTTTGTTTGCTTGGGCTGGCTGGAGCGACGCTGGTATTGCCGTTTGGTTTGGGTTTGCTGCCGGTTGTTTTGCTGCACGCGGCGATGCTGTTGACCGGCTACCTGGTCAGCTACTACCTCAACGCCATCACCGATTCCACCCAACGGGCGACGGTGCTGAGCTTCAAAGGGCTGGCATTCAATCTGGGCTACGGCGCGCTCGGCTTGTTGTACGCAGGATTGCTAGCGCTGTTGCGCGATGGGGCCATGTCGCCCGCAAGCGAAATCGCGGTATTCCGGGACTCGCTGCCGTGGCTGTTGGGATATGGAATCATCGCCTGTCTGCTATTCGTCGCGCTCGTGGCAGCGAAGATACCGGCCTTGGCGCGATTGGACGCGACACCGGATCGGCTAACGGCGTCGAATTCGCTAAGCCTAACGACAACCGAATCGGAAACGCCTCCATGAATACCCAACTCGCTCAAGATGCTTGCCGGTTGCCCGAATTGCTCGAAAAAGTGCTGGATGCCTCGCTCGACTATCTCGGCTCCATCGATGATCGTCCGCCCGCGACCGGTTTTGTCCGCAATGATCCGCTGAGCTTGCCGGACGACGGATTGGGCACGGAACGAACTCTCGACTTGTTCGCTCAACGCTACGGCCGGACGATGCCAGCCAGCAACGGCCCGCGATTCTGGGGATTCGTCACCGGCGGGACGACGCCTGCCGCGTTGGTGGGCGACTGGCTGACCAGCGTTTTCGATCTCAACCTGACCAGCGTGGCGAATTCGCCGGCACCCAACATCGAGTTCGAAGCAATCCAGTTGTTGCGCGAGTTGTTTGGGTTGCCGGCGGCGTTCACTGGCAGCTTCGTCACGGGTGCGACCATGGCGAATTTCGCGGGGCTAGCGATAGGACGGGAATGGATCGCGCGCCAGTTCGGCAAAAGCATCGCGCTGGATGGCTTGCACGCGGTTCCGCCGATTTCGGTGCTGAGCGGCGAAGCGCACAGCAGCATCTTCAAGGTTCTGGCTTTGCTGGGACTCGGGCGCAACAGCCTGCGCACCGTTGCCACGTTGCCCGGTGACCGGGAAGCCGTCGATGTCGAAGCCTTGCGCCGGGCGTTGGCACAACTCGACGACCGGCCCTGCATCGTCGTCGCCAACACCGGCACCGTCAACACCGGGGATTTCGACGATCTGCGAGCGATTGCCGACCTGAAATCCCGCTATCGGTTTTGGTTGCACGTCGATGCGGCGTTTGGCGGTTTTGCCGCTTGCTCACCCGGCTACCGGCACTTACTGGACGGCGTCGACGCCGCCGACAGTCTCACCATCGACGCCCACAAGTGGCTCAACGTGCCTTACGATTCGGCGATGATTTTCACGCGCCATCGCGATTTGCAAGTTGCGGTCTTTCAAAACAGCGCCGCTTATCTGGGCGCCATCGCCGAACCGCCCGACTTCCTTCATCTGTCGCCCGAAAATTCGCGACGGCTGCGGGCGTTGCCGGCGTGGTTCGGCCTGATGGCCTACGGCCGGGCAGGCTACCGGGAAATCGTCGAGCGCAACTGCGCGCTGGCCCGGCTGTTGGGCGAGCGCATTCGAGCGTCCGCAACATTCCGCCTATTGGCGCCGGTGCGGCTGAACGTGGTCTGCTTCGCCTTAGCCGGCGAGACGGATTCCGACCGGGTACGGGAGTTTCTAGCGCGGGTACGCGACGATGGGCAGGCGTTTCTGACGCCGACGACATTTCAGGGAGAGGCCGGGATTCGGGCGGCGTTCAGCAATTGGCGAACCCAGGAAAAGGATATCGAAATTGGTTGGCGAACGATGAACCATAACCGATAAGTTCGTTCGATAAAAACGCCGCCGACCTGCCGGTAGCAACGATTGCTCGTATCGGTCCCAATATCTTCATCCAACTGATCAACGTCAAATGACTGCCAACCCATGCTCTAAATTTCTCGCCAGCCCACGCCTTTTGCTGCCCGTAGCGGTTACGCTGCTCTCGCTCGTGCTCGGCGTTTCGTTGCCATCAGAACCAAAGATCCTAGGCGTGCTGAACAACTTTGCTCACGCGCCAGTTTTCGGTGTATTGGCGCTCATCGCGCTGCGTTTGATTCGCATACAGCGGTCATTCGCTAGCGCACGGGCTAGCGACTACGGGATAGCGTTCGTCGTCGCAACCGGTGTTGGGGCTCTGGTCGAAATCGTTCAAGCCTTCATAGATCGCGATGCCTCGTTCGAGGATCTGGGTACGGACGCGCTTGGCGCCGGTTGCACTCTCGGAATCGCCGCCGCGCTGGACCATCAATTGTGGCCGGCCAGAATCTGGTCCGGCGGCCGGGTTGCTGTCGTAGTGTTGGGGCTGTGTTGTGGTTTATGGGCGCTGTTTCCGGTCGGTCAGGCCGTCGTTGCTTACGCTGATCGAATAATGGCATTTCCGGTGTTAGCACGATTTTCCTCGTCGCGCGATCTGTACTTTATCCACAGCAGCACAGCGCGCTTGTCGCGACAACCGCTTCCCGCACGGTGGGCGCGGCCGGGCGACGATTCGAGCTTGCGCATTGACTTCGCCGCCCCCCTGTGGCCGGGCATGAGCCACGACGAACCACAACCCGACTGGCGCGGTTTCTCGGCGCTGGTTCTGGACGTGACCAATCCGGACGAAACACCCTTGCGGCTGACGGTACGCGTTCACGATGCGGCGCACGATCAGCGCCACGAGGACCGCTTCAACCGCGCTTTCGAGGTGCCGCCATCGACTCGCCTAGCCCTGCGGATTCCGATGCAGGACATCCTCGCCGGACCGGCCAACAGGCCGCTGGATTTGGCGCACGTCGCTGGAATTGTCGTGTTCGCAAATTCAGAATCGGCGTCTATCGGCCGGTATTTCTACCTGACCAGAATCTGGCTCGAATAGTATTGCCAGATAAAAAAATTTCGCTATTTGCCAAATTCCCTATCGGCAAATAGCGGTAGTTGTAAATCACTCATTTATAGATTTGGGCTGGAAAGGTATCACTCCAAATACCTTTCTACAAAAGCATCTCGGATATTTTTGTGTTTTTTGTTTCCAGCCATAAAGGCGGCGTCATAAGTGTTATAATTATGCGCATCGAAACCTTCAAAACCATCCGATTACCCATAATTTT
>DEHU01000196.1 GCA_002352125.1 Competibacteraceae bacterium UBA2792
AACTTAATTTACGGAGTACTAAGCCAGTAAGCGCGATCAAATGGTATATTGCCAGCCATCCAAGAATCTGGAGCATTTCGGTGTATAGTTTTATTCTCGTCAAAACCATGATCTGCTACTACTAAAAATTTTGTATCCGTTCCAGTCATAAGGTCAATGAGTTGACCAAGTACGTGATCGGCACGCTCAAACTCTTCAAAATATCTAGCAGAATTCTCCCCATAATAATGTCCGAAATGATCTGGATTCACATGCAAAAATATTAAAAACGGATGCGTAGTATTAAATGTAAAATCTACAGCAGCATCTGTCAAACTAAATAAGTAGCTATCTGGATTAATAACATCAGGTGCAACAATTAGATTGGTATCTGCTAGTTCAGCACAATGGCAAAGGGGTGAATAATTGCAGTCGTTGCTGACAAGCTTCTTGGATGTGAACCATCCGATGGTATATCCAAGTTTCTTGAAATCACTAACAAAACACCACTCAGACGGGAATTCCATTACCCAAAAATCGACACCTGAATATACATGGTTTTCTGCATCAAATTTTTTTAGTTCGACTAATGACTTATGGCTTACCAATTTTTCATTTCCAAATGAGCCGGTTTGATCCCACGTAAGGCCAGTGAAAAACTCGGTCCACATGGGAACAGTACGTGTTCGGCCATGCAGTGGTGTGGGAATGAGTGTAATGCCTTCTTGTTGTTGTATTAGTCGCTTTAAATTGGGTAATCTATCTTGTTCGATAAGTAATTTTACATCGTGTAAACCAGCACCATCCCAACCCATTATGATCAAATTTGGATAATCCGATGCGGAAATAGGATAAACCATCGAAAGCATTAATATGGAAGCAATTATTATAATTATATTTTTTGTTATTTTATACATGGCACTCACTCCTTGATGATCATTATATTTGATTGGCTTGGGAGCCCGCGACGGCGAAGATGCGGGTTCCCAGCGATCCAAGGCAAAACAACCAGCCTAAGCTGTTTCCTCCAAGATGTGATGACCCGCTTCGAAATGTTGCAACACTTCCTTCCAGTGGATGACTTCCAACGGATGATGGTGTTGGGCAGCCGCTTCGATGTCGTCGCGAATGATGTGGTCGATGATCAGTTCGCCGCCCGGTTGGTGTGCCAGGCAGCAGCCCAGTTCGGCGGCGACGATTTCCGGTACGTGCTCGTGCTGGGCGATGGCTTCGATGTCTTCTTCGTCCAGGTCGGTCAGGCCGACGCAATCTTCGTAAGTCAACATGTCGCACCCCCTCTCTTCGGTTTCGTCTCGATCCGGCCAGAGCCGGAATTCGCAGACATTGACCTGCGTTTTCGGGGCCTTCCAAACGCAAAAACCGGACTCTCGCGCTCGGCCCTCACGCGGGTCGAATGCGGCAGTCCGGCTTTCCCGAAACACAGGATCCGCGACTTTCCGTCCCAATCTTGCGATTAGTTTGGCTTTGTCAGGATACAATTTTCGGCAGAAATGATACCAAAAAAACCATAATTTATAAAGCACATTTTCCCGGTTGAGGGAGGGCGGAAAACCCGGGTGGGATGATAGACTACCTCGCGACGTGCATCGCGCCACTCGTTCCCGGCCACAGAACCGGCGCTGGCGGAGCGGAAAAGGGCGCCTCACCACATTTAAAATTCTTCGAATCGCGAGGCCGTACATGGTCGAACTGTTGCACTACGAGCACGGTATCCACGCTTTCGATGCCGGTTACATCCGGCCCCAACTCGCCGCCATCCATCTCATCGTCGAGAACGGCCAAGTCGCCGTGGTGGATACGGCCAGCAACGCGTCCTTGCCGCGCGCCCTGGCTGCGTTGCAGCAGTTGGGTTTGTCGCCCGCCGACGTGGCCTACGTGTTCCTGACCCACGTACATCTCGATCATGCCGGCGGCGCGGGGGCCATGATGCAAGCGTTTCCGGAAGCGCGCCTGGTCGTGCATCCGCGCGGAGCGCGGCACATGGCCGATCCCGCGAAACTGTTCGCCGCCGTGCAGGCGGTGTACGGCGAGGCGGAGGCTCACCGGCTGTACGGCGAGCTGCTGCCCGTGGCCGAAGATCGCATCCTCGTCGCCGAGGAGGGTTATAGCTTCGAGCTTGGCGGTCGAACTCTGGTTTGTCTGGATACCCCCGGCCACGCCCGCCATCATCTGTCCTTGCTGGATACTCGCAGCGGTTGCCTGTTTACCGGCGACATCTTTGGCTTGTCCTTCCGCGAGCTGGACGTCGAGGGGCGGCCGTCGATCCTTCCCACGACCACGCCAACCCAGTTCGAACCGGACGTCATGCACCAGTCGGTGGACCGGATCTTGGCGTACCGGCCGCCGGCGGTTTACCTCACCCACTTTGCCCGCGTCGAAGACGTGCCGCGTCTGGCCGGCGATTTGCACCGGCTGATCGAGGCGCACGTCGCGGTGGCCGAACGCGAGCGAAACAGCGGCCCGGAGCGTGGCGCGCGAATCCTGGCGGGCTTGTGGGCGCTGATGGAAGTCGAGGCCACGCGGCAAGGCTGGCGCTTGCCGGCCGGCCGGTGGCGTGCGGTGCTGGAGATGGATATCGAACTCAACGCCCAAGGCTTGGATTACTGGCTGGGCCAAACGGTGCCGTAGCGCCTTGTTGCTTCGCCGGGTCAAGCGTTCTCACTCGTGCCGAAGCGCCTCGATGGGATCGAGCCGCGCGGCGCGACGAGCGGGGAAATAGCCGAAGATCACCCCGATCGCCGCCGAGAACAGGAACGCCAGCAGATTGATGCCCGGATCGAATAGAAAGGGCACCTGCATGACCCTCGCCAGCCCGACCGAGGCCAGCGTCGCCAGCACGATGCCGACAATGCCGCCCAGTGCCGACAACGCCACTGCCTCGACCAGAAATTGCAGCAGCACTTCCCGTTCCAGCGCGCCGATGGCCAGCCGGATGCCGATTTCGCGGGTGCGTTCGGTCACCGACACCAGCATGATGTTCATGANNACCAGCAGGCTGACCGCCGCCACCGCGCCCAGCAGCGTGGTCATGACTTTGGTCGTGCCGGTCAAGGTTTCCGCGATTTGCCGGGTGTCGAGGATGGAAAAATTGTCGTCCTCGTTGGTGGCGATCTTGCGGCGCTCGCGCAGCAGCAACCGTAAATCCGCCATAACTTGGTCGGTACTGGCGCTATCCCCCACCGAGACCAGCAGGGTGCTGACATCCTGATTGCCGGTCAGCCGCCGTTGCAGGGTGCGCAGCGGCGTCACGATGGTGTCGTCCTGATCCATGCCCATCGTGGATTGACCCTTGGACGCCAGCACGCCGATCACCTCGCAGGAAAAATTGCTGACCCGCAACTCGCCGCCGACCGCAGGCTGCTGGCCAAACAGCTCCTTGCGCACCGTTTCGCCGATCACGCAGACCGCCTTGCCGGCGCGTTGCTCGGCTTCGGCGAAGACGCGCCCGCCGGCCAGCCGCCAGTTGCCCACGGTGAAATAGGCGTCGGTGCTGCCGGTGACCGTAGTGGACCAGTTATTCGCCCCGTACACCACGGTCACCGACTTGTTGGCCGTGGGCGCGACGGCGTTGAGGCCGCCGATCTGCATTCGGATCGCTTCGGCGTCGCTCACCTTGAACCGGGGCGCGCCCGACGAATCCCGGCCGGGGCCGAGCCGCTGACCGGGGCGCACCATGACCAGATTGCTGCCGAGGCTGGCGATCTGATCGGATACCACCCGGGTGGCGCCGTTGCCGAGCGTCACCATCGTAATCACCGCGCTGACGCCGATCACGATGCCGAGAATGGTCAGAAACGACCGCATGAGATTGCGCCGGATCGCGCGCAAGGCCAGCAGGATGCTGCTCCAGAACATCAATGCTTCTCCCCGTTGCGGTGGTCCGCATCCACCCGGCCATCCAGAAAGTGGATGACGCGCTTGGCGTAGCACGCCATGTCGGGCTCGTGGGTCACCATCAGCACGGTGATGTCCCGGTCGCGGTTCAATGCCACCAGCAGGTCCATGATTTCGTGGCTGCGCTGGGTGTCGAGATTGCCGGTCGGTTCGTCGGCNNACGATGGCGCGGGCGATGGCGACCCGTTGTTGCTGGCCACCGGACAGTTCGGCGGGCGTGTGTTTTTCCCACTGCCGCAGACCGACCGCGTCGAGCGCCTCGCGCGCCTTGGCGTGACGGGCGGCGCGCGGTTCGCCGCGATACAGCAGAGGCAATTCGACGTTTTCCAGCGCGGTGGTCCGGGCCAGCAGGTTGAAACCCTGAAACACGAAGCCAAGATAATACCGGCGCAGTAGGGCGCGCTGGTTGCGTGACAACTGCTCGACGTGCAGGCCGCGAAACACATAGGCCCCCGAAGTGGGGTTGTCCAGACAGCCGAGGATGTTCATCGCGGTGGACTTGCCGGAACCGCTCGGCCCCATGACGGCGACGAATTCGCCCGGTTCGATGCGCAGGTTCACGCCGCGCAACGCCTGAAATTCGGCCTGTCCCTGGCCGTAGGTCTTGGTCACATCCCGCAGTTCGATCAGCGGTTCCCCTCCCTCGCCCGGCTGGAGAGGGGTTGGGGGTGAGGGCGGCTGGCTCCCCTCGCCTAGCGGGAGAGGGGTTTGGGGTGAGGGCATGGCGTTCATCGCGCCGCTCCCAAGCTGGCGGTGATGACCGACAGGCCCGGTTCCAATCCTTCGCCGGTCACTTCGGTCATGCGGCCATCGCTGCTGCCGACGGTCACCGGCACGGCGACCGGCTGGCCGTCGCGCAAGATCCAAATCTGCCGCGCCGCGCTCTTGCTGCCTTTGGCGTTTGCCGATTGTCTCCGTGGGGCCAGGCTCCGGGGAGGACGGGGCAACAGACTGGCCACCAGACCGCCGCCGCTGGACTGAGCCTCGGCCGGTTGTGGCGGCGTGAAGCGCAGCGCCGCGTTCGGGACCAGCAGCACGTTTTCCCGTTCGGTGGTGACGATTTCCGCCGTCGCGGTCATGCCGGGCCGCAGGCTGAGATCGTCGTTGTCCACATTGAGAATGGTCTTGTAGGTCACCACGTTGTTGACCGTCTCCGCACCGAACCGCACCTGCCGGATGCGGGCGGGGTAACTCCGGTTGGGATAGGCGTCCACGGTGAATGCGGCCGACTGCCCATCGCGCACCTGCCCGACATCAGCTTCGTCCACGTCCACCTGCAATTCCATCTGCGCCAGGTTTTCCGCGAGCGTGAACAATACCGGCGCTTGCAATGAGGCGGCGACGGTCTGGCCCGGCTCCACCTTGCGTTCGAGTACCACGCCGTCAATCGGCGAGCGGATGGACGCCTTGGCTAGATCGGTTTCGTTGGAGCGCAACGTGGCGCGCGCTTCCTCGACCGCCGCCCGGGCGCTGGCTTCGTCCGCGATGGCGCGCTCCAGCGTCGCTTCAGCCGTTTCCAGCTCGGTCGGCGCGGGCACCTTGCCGCCGCTCAGCTTGGCGACCTGCCGCAGTCGCCCAAGATTGGCGCGTGCTTCCTTGACCGTTGCCACGGTTTGCAACACCTTCGCCTCGGCGGACGCGATCCCGGCTTTGGATTTGGCGATCTGATCCCGCAGCTTGGCGATATCCAGCCGGGCGAGCACCTGACCCTTGCTCACCCGGTCATTGTCGTCCACCAGAACCGTTTCGATGGTGCCGGACAACTCGCTGCCGACATCCACCTGATTGATCGGCTCCAGCTTGCCGGTCGCCGAGACGGTGACTCGCAGGTTGCCCTGGCTGAGCGATTCGGTCTGGTAGCGGGGCGCGGCGTCCACGGCGGAACCGGATCGAAACCACGCGAACCCGCCGCCGATCAGGGCGAGCGCGAGCACCGCGATCAGCCAGCGGAGAACCCGGAAGCGGCCGCGCGTCGATTCCGATTGGATAATTTTCGCCAGATCGGTATCCGCGACGGAGGGCGTGTTGCTCATGGCGATGTTCCTTGCCGATTGGCGGCAATGTTGTTGGCGGGTATCGACGACGACCAACCGCCACCTAACGCCTTGTAAAGCTGGATCAAGGCGGAGAGGCTTTCGGCCTCGCTGGATTTGAGGTTATCTTCGAGGGTGAGCACGGTGCGTTCCGTGTCCAGCACCGTCTGGAAATCGATGATGCCAGCCGTGTAGCGGTGCCGGGCCAGCAGTGCGGCCAGACGCGCGGCCCGCGTGGCATCGCGCAAGCTCTCCTGCCGTTTTTGGGTGTTGGTCAGGGCGACCAGCGCGTTCTCCACCTCTTCTAGCGCGTTCAGCACGGTCGATTGGTAGCTGACAAAGGCTTGCTCCTGTACGGCGTTCTGAATTTCGATCTGTTGGCGGATGCGTCCGGCGTCGAAAACCGACGCGGCGACGCTACCCAGCAACGTTCGCGCGACCGCGTCGCCGCTGGACAAGGCGCCAAGGCTATACGCTTCCAAGCCCAGCGACCCGCTCAGGCTGAAGTTCGGATAGCGTTCGGCCTCCGCCACGCCGATTCGCGCGGTTTCCGCCGCCAGCTTGCGTTCGGCGGTGCGCACGTCAGGCCGCTGACGCAAGGTATCCGCCGGAATGCCGATAGTCACTCGTGCGGGCGGGTGCGGGAGGCCGGTCGAATCGGCCAGCGTGTTGGTCAAGCTCCCCGGCCGTTGGCCGAGCAGGATTTCCAGACGGTGTTCCGCCTCGGCACGGCCGGTTTCCAGGGTTGGGATTTGTGCCCGGGTCTGTTCCAGATTGGCGCGAGCCTGCTCCACATCCAGGGCGCTGGTCAACCCGGCCTGCGCGCGCCACTGGGTGAGCTGCAAGGTTTCGGTCTGGGAAGCGGCGTTGGCCTTGGCGATGTCCAGCCGGGCCTGGAAACTGCGCAGTTCCACGTAATTGAGCGCGACTTCGGCGACGAGCGAAACTTGCGCGTCGTGCAAGCTGGCTTCGCTGGTTTCGAGGTCGGCCTGAGCGGCCTCCTCGCTGCGTCGAAGCCCGCCAAACACGTCCGGTTCCCAACTGGCGTCGAAGCCGGCATTGTATAAATCGCGCGTCGTGCCGCCGCCGGTTTCGGCGCTGCTTTGGGTTTGCGCGACCGAGGCCGAAGCCGTGACCGTCGGGAATCGATTGGCTCCAGCCAGCGCGCGACGGGCGCGTGCCTCGCGCAGTTTCGCCTGGGCGGTGCGGAGGTCGAGGCTGTTTTGTAAAGCCCGTTCGATCAACCCGGTCAGGGTTGGATCATCGAGCTGCCGCCACCAGCTCGCCAGGTCGCCCGGAGCGGTTCGCGCGACGGCGATCTTGGCCGCCGCCGCGCCTTGCCAGGTGGCCGGGGTTGCCAGTTCGGGGGCGACGTAGTCCGGGCCGACTGCCGCACAGCCGGGCAACAGCAAGAGCGCCAGCAGCGTGGCGGGGGTGATGGAAAGAGAGGGTTTCACCAACATGCTCCTGATCAAAAAGGGGCTTGTCCGAGAGGGTTCAACGCAGCGCGAACAATTCTTGATGGAACCGCCTCTCGGGCAGACCCATGGCGGCCAAATCCCGTTTCAAAGCCTGGCCAAATCTGGCAGGCCCGCAAAACCACACGTCGGCATCGCGCCAGTCGGGTACGGTCTTGCAGATTCGCTCCGCATCTAGCCGGCCATCGCGCTTGTCCCATAACACATGCAGGGGAATGTTGGCGGCTTGCGCGTCGCGTTCGAGCAGATTGATAGCTTCAGCGTCGTAGATCGCCGTGGTGTGAAACAGGTCGATGGCTTTGCCGTCGGGCGTTTGGGCGAGGGTTTGCAACCGCGCGATGAAGGGCGTGATACCGATGCCGCCACCCACCCAAATCTGCCGCGATTGCTCTCCCTGGAAGTTGAAGCGCCCATACGGACCTTCGACCTTGACCGGGTCTCCGACGTGCAAACGATCCGTCAGCGTGCGCGTATAGTCGCCCAAGGCTTTGATGATGAATTGGATTCGACCATTGCCGGTCCAGGCTGACGCAATGGTGAACGGGTGCGGTCCTTCGTCCCTGTGCAAGGTCAGGAAGGCGAATTGTCCCGCCTCATGACCGGCCCAACGCCCCTTAAGGCGAATGTCCAACGCCAGCACGTTCAAGGCATCGTGGCGGATGATCGACGCCACCTCGCCCACGACCTGCCGGCTGATCGCCACCCGGCGCAGCAATACCATGACCGCCGCCGCGCTGCCAGCAGCCATCAGCATGGCCATGACCAACCCCAATGCACTACTCCAATAGTCGAACTTCATCAAGATGACCGCGTGCCAGACCAGGGCCAGATAGGCCACGGCGAGCAAGCGATGGGTTTTGAAGAACCAGCGATAGGGAAAACGTTTGACCAGAGCCAACGCCATCAGTGCCACCGCCGCGTAGAACGCCCATTCGCCGATGCTTTCGGCCAGATGGCGCTGACTCGCGAAAAACTGCTGGATCGGATCCGCCGGCAAGGCAGGCTGTGGCGGACGCGCCGGGCGCTCCAGCAAACCCCAGCCCACCAGCCATTTGGGAACCTGAGCCATCAGCCAGTGGCTCAGGGAAAGCACCAGTCCCGAGATGCCCAGCCACTTGTGCAGGCGGTACATCTTGTCGAGTCCGCCCAGATGGGGCTCCAGTACGACGGGGCGGATGGCCAGCAGCATCGCCAGGCTCATGACCCCGATGCCCAGCACGCCGCTATATTGCATCCATACCGCGCGCCAGCGAAAAAAATTGTCCAGGCCGGACCAAGCCGTCTGATCGGCGAGCCACCAAAGACCGGTGAGAAGAAGCAGATAGATCCAGAAGGTGTGTTTCGGGGGTTGCATGGTTCACTCCAATAACATGCGTCACCAAGCGGGGCATTATGATTATCGCCACTGTACCCCCGCGCTCGGTAAATGCGGGTTAGCGTTGTGTAAAGACCGGTAAAGATGGGCAAGAACAGGTAAATGCGCTTACCGTTGAACGACGGAATTTGCTCGGTCTATAGTGGAGGTCTACCCTTTTCACGATCCGATGGACCTTGGCGTAGTGGAGGTCATATGGCAGCGACCAATTTCAAGACGGAAAACAACACCTTCCGCAAACTCATCGGCAACGGTCTGACCTATAGCATTCCGCGTTTTCAGCGCGACTACAGTTGGACCGATGACGAATGGGAAGACCTATGGATGGACTTGCAGGGCACCCTGCAACCCGGCGGTGAACCCGCCCACTACATGGGCTATCTCGTCTTGCAATCAGCCGACGACAGGACATTCGAGGTCATCGACGGACAGCAGAGATTGACGACCGTCAGTCTCATCGTGCTGGCGGTGCTGAAGAATCTGCAACGCCTGATCGACGCCGGGAACGATGCCGACGCCAACCGGCGGCGCATGGAGCAGATACGCCAGACCTATATCGGTTATCTCGACCCGGTCACCTTGGTGGCACGCCCCAAGCTGACCCTGAACCGCAACAACAACAGCTACTACCAGGATTACCTGGTGCCCTTGGGACACCTGCCGCAACGCGGATTCCGCGCCTCCGAACATCTTCTGCGCAAGGCCTTCGATTGGTTCGACAAACGGGTCGCCGACTTCCTCAAGAAGAGCAGCGGCAATGAGGGTATGCGCCTGGCGCAGTTCGTCGAGGACCTAAGCGACCGATTGTTCTTCACGGTCATCACGGTCACCGACGAATTGAATGCCTACAAAGTGTTCGAGACCCTGAATGCGCGGGGGGTGCGGCTGTCCGCGACCGATCTGCTCAAGAACTACCTGTTTTCCGTGCTCGATCGGGGCGGCGATCATGACGACCATGAGTTGCGCAATCTCGAAGGCCGTTGGGAGGCTATGGTGGGCCGTCTGGGCGCGGAAAGCTTCCCGGATTTTCTGCGTGTTCATTGGAACAGCCGCCGCAGCTTTGCCCGTCAGGCGGAATTGTTCAAGACCATACGGAGCAAAGTGAAAACGCGTGAAGCGGTGTTCCAGTTACTGCGCGGCATGGAACAGGATCTGGATGCCTATCTTGCCCTGTCCTCGCCGGAGGCTTCCGATTGGCCTCAGGCAGCTAAGAGTCACGCGGCAACACTGAGGACCTTCAACGTCCGTCAGCCCTATCCCTTGCTCCTGGCGGCGAAGCGAAGTTTCGATGCCCCCGACTTCGCCGGGTTGATGCGGGCATGCGTCGTGATTTCGCTGCGTTTCAACGTTATTTGCAGCTACAGCACCGCCGAGCAGGAGCGCACCTACAATGCCGTCGCCGAGCGCATCGCCAAGGGGGAGATCGCCGGTCTTGGCGCCGCCCTCGGCGCAATGCAAAGCGTCTACCCGAACGATGCCGCCTTCCGGGCTGCTTTCGCGGAAAAGACCATACGCACGACCCAGTCGCGCAACAACCGTGTGGTGCGCTACATCCTGTGCGCGTTGGAAAAGCACCTGTCCAGCCAAGACTATGCCTTCGCCAGCGATAACTTCAACATCGAGCATGTCCTGCCGCAGAACCCCGAGACGGGCTGGGAAGCCTTCACTGACGAGGAAGCTGACGCGCTGGTATATCGCCTGGGTAACATGACCCTGATGCAGGCCGGGGCGAACAAGGACCTGGGCAACAGCCCGTACCTAACAAAGCGGACGGTATTCGAGCGGAGCAGCTTCGCTATGACCCGCAAGCTGGCGACGGATCACGCCGAATGGACGCCGGAACGCATCGCCAGCCACCAAGGCTGGATGGCCGGCCAGGCCACCGCAGTCTGGCGCATTGCACAACTGGCGTCTTGATCCATCCTCCCTCTCCCTTGTATCCCAATGCTCGGTAAATGCGGATTAGCATCGTGTAAAGAAAGGTAAAGACGGGAAAAAACGGGTAAATGCGCTTGGTTGCTGAGCGTGGATCGCTATGATGATCGTTATGAAAAGCGAGCAAGGCAGTTGGCGGCGATGATCCGGGTGCTGTTGGTCGACGATGATGTCGAGTTGGGTGAAATGCTGACGGAATACCTCGAACGCGAGGGTTTCGAAGCGGCGGCCGTGGCGGACGGCGAAGCGGGCGTGCGCTGCGCGCTGTCGGGTCAGTACGGGATCGTGGTGCTGGACGTGATGATGCCGCGCATGAACGGCATCGAAGCCTTGCGTCGCATCCGTGCGCGGGACAGCCGCATCCCCGTGCTGATGCTCACCGCCAAGGGGGACGACGTGGATCGCATCGTCGGCCTCGAACTCGGCGCGGACGATTACGTGCCCAAACCCTGCACGCCGCGCGAGCTGGTCGCCCGCATCCGGGCCATCTTGCGGCGCACTCAGTCGCCGACGCCGGCCAGCCTGCCGGCCAGCGTCCTGACCGTGGGTTCGCTGGTGATGTGGCCGGAAAAACGGAGTGCGGAGTGGAACGGTGAGCCGCTCGAACTGACCAGCACCGAATTCAATTTGTTGGAGGTGCTGGTCCGCAATGCGGGGCGGGTGGTGAGCAAGCAGGAGCTGTCGGAACAGAGTTTGGGCCGGCCGCTGGCGCGCTATGATCGGGGTATCGACGTGCATCTGAGCAGCATCCGGCACAAACTGGGGTCGGGCGGTGCGGGGCGCTCGCCGATTCAAACCGTGCGCGGCGTCGGCTATCAGTACGTCCGGGAATGATCGCCGTGGGCCGGCTGTTCTGGAAGTTCTTTTTCGCTTTCTGGCTGGCGTTGCTGGTGGCGGGCGCGGGCGTGGGCGCGGCGGTCTGGCTGCACCAGCGGACGCTCGACGAGCGAGGTCAGGAAGTGGCGAGCGGCCCGCGCGTCACGTTTCTGGTGAGCGCGACGGCGGCGACGCTCCGGCATGGCGGCATGGCGGCATTGCACCGTTTGCTGGAAGAATGGAGCACCCAGCGGGGCGGCGCGCATGTATACGTCGTCGATGCCGCCGGGCGCGAGCTGCTGGGTCGCACGGTTTCCGCCGAGGCGCTGGCGCAGGCTCGCCGGCTGGCGCAAGCGGGCGGGGAGTCGCGTATCGCCCGGTTGGAAGCGGCGGACGGGCAGCAATACCTGTTTTTCGTTCCCGCCGAGGGCGACGAGGCGCTACAGCGACGCCCTCCACCTCCATCGCCATTGCTGCCGATTGGCATCGGCATTCTGGCCAGCCTCGGCTTCAGCGCGCTGCTGGCCTGGTATCTGTCGAAGCCGATCCGTCACCTGCGCGGCGCGTTCGATGCGGTGGCCACGGGAAAACTCGAAACGCGAATCGGGCCGCGCATGGGGCGGCGGCGCGACGAAATCGCCGATCTCGGCCGGGATTTCGACCGCATGGCCCAGCAACTGCAAATTCTGGTCGGTTCCCAACGGCGCTTGTTGCACGACGTTTCGCACGAGCTGCGCTCGCCGCTGGCCCGGCTGCAAGCGGCCATCGGGCTGGCCCGCCAGCAGCCGGAAAAGCTGGACGCTTCGCTGGATCGGATCGAGCGCGAATCCGGCCGGCTCGACGAACTGGTGGGGGAGCTGCTGACCCTGTCGCGGCTGGAAGCCGGCATGGGTGGCGCGGTGGACGAAGAGGTCGATTTGGTGGAACTGATAGCGGGCATCGCCGACGATGCGCGGTTCGAGGCGGAGACAAACGGACGCCAGGTGCGGTTTTGTGGCGATGGCGAGTTCGTCGTCAAAGCGCGGGCCGAATTGCTGCACCGCGCGCTCGACAACGTGATTCGCAACGCGGTGAAGTATACGCGCGAAGGTACGGAGGTCGGGGTCGAGATCGAGCGGCGAACGGCTCCGGACCGGCTGATGGTGACCGTTGCGGATCGAGGCCCCGGCGTGCCCGAAAGCGATTTGCAAACCGTTTTCGAGCCTTTTTTCCGCAGCGGTTCCAGTGCTGCAACCGCCGGTTTCGGTCTCGGTTTGGCCATCGCCCGGCGAGCCATCGAAATGCACGGCGGGACGATCCACGCCATGAATCGCGAGGGGGGAGGGCTATGCGTCGAGATGGTTTTGCCGGCGAATGCCTCCGCGCGAGCGTAGCCCGGTCGTTTCGTCGGGCGACGACAGCTATCCAGGACTTTACCGGGGAGGACGATACATGACGGATGCAACGGTAGTTGCCAGCAGCGCGGACGTGATCGCGTTCTGGTTCGCGGAGTCGGTTCGACCGCTGTGGTTCGATTCGACGCCGGATTTTGATCGGACTCTGCGCGAGCGGTTTCTGGCGACGTATCGAGCGGCGGCGGCCGGGCAACTGGCGGATTGGGAACGAACCCCGTCCGGCGCTCTGGCGCTGGCGATCACGCTCGATCAATTTCCGCTGAACATGTTCCGGGGCCAACCCGAAAGCTTTGCCACCGAAGCCGCCGCCCGCACGGTGGCGGATCGGGCCATCGCTCGCGGTTTCGACCGGGAGTTGATGCCGATGGAACGGCTATTTCTGTATCTGCCGTTCATGCACGGCGAGGCGTTGGCCGATCAGGATCGTTCGGTGCAACTGTTCGAGCAACCCGGCCTCGAAGACAGCCTGCGTTTCGCCCGCCACCACCGCGACCTGATTCGCCGGTTCGGCCGTTTCCCGCATCGCAACGCCATCTTGGGGCGAGACAGCACGCCCGAAGAAGTCGCCTACCTGGCCTCGCCCGAAGCGTTCCACGGTTGAAGTCGCTCGATCGGCGACTCCGGACCGGCGGAGATCGGAAATCCCAAAGACCGGGTGGATGCCCGGGCAGCGGACTTTCGGCGGGATCAGGGTGCGGCGATGTTTACCCAGCAAATCCAATCGGACGATACCGCCAGGCAATCGCTCGAATCGTAGAGACAGGCGCGATAACTCAAATCGTGCCGACCGGTGGTCAGATGCAGCTCGTCGTAGGGCATGAACAGTTGGAAATCCTCAAAACGCTGGTCATCGCCGCTTGGCGTGAAGCCTCGACCGACGCAAACGTCGCCTTGGGCGGTGCGGTACGCCTGATTGAAATCTTTGAGAGGCTGGCCGTCGATGAAGGAATAGAGCACCGCCAGATGACAGGTTTCGCCTCGGCGGCCGGCGAGCGAAAACCAGACATGGATGCGCATCCCCAAGCGGCCGTCCTGTACGACGTCGAACTCCTTCCAGATTTCTTCGACGTGCGCCGTAACCGGCGGCGGACCGCCCACCCCGAGAAACTCGCTTAACGGGGCGCTTTGATCCGGGTTGCCGGGATCGGCGATGCCGAACAGGGGAATCCGGTGTTTTTGCCACAGATCGGTCGCGCAGTAGTAGCGGATACCGCTGTCCGCCGTAGCCAGGACCACGGCGGCGCACGCCTGGCTTTGAAGCAGATACAGGCCGTATTCGATGAGCAAGCTGTCGGTGGCGGAATCCGGATTCAGCGACGCCGAATATTTTTGAGGAGCGGCCGCGTCGCTCATGCGGACCTCTTGATACCCCACGACCCAGGGCAATCGCTCTTCGGCCAGATCGGTGATCCGCTGCCGCCCGTGCAGCGCCAGAACCCGCTTGTCGCCGTCGTCGTGGTCGATGTGATTCTGCAACTCCTGTTTGATTTCCTCGCTCACCACGTTGGTGACCTGGGATTGACGCAACGCAGTCAATTCTCGATGCAGCGGCGGTAAATCCGTCATCAGATACGAAGTGTCGTACAGTACGGCGACCCGCCGGGCGGCGCGTTGCTGGGCGCGATATTCCGCGTGCGCCCGATCGGCCCGTTGCCGGGCGTCTCGCAGCGCTTGGTGCTCGGGTTGTTGGTGGGCAAGCTGTTCGGCTTGCTCGCGCTGGGCTTGCTCGATGGCGGCCATGCGGGCCTGACGCCGCGCTTCGGCTTCCGCCGGGGCCGGCGTGGCGCGCAGAACGGCTTCGAGGTGCGCGGCGAGGGCTTGAGCGGCTTCCCGCAAGCGATCCAGGTGCGGCGGGTCCAAATCACGGCCAGGTCCGGAATCGTAGCGATGGGGCTCATGCAATTCGATGACGACGCTGGTTTCATAATCGCCCATGTCGTCGTACTGCCAGGTGAGGCCGGACACTTCGAGAAAAGCGGTGAAATCGGGCGGAGACTGTCGGGCACTACCGCCCCGAAACAGCTTGTCCCAGAACGAGGTTTCTTGCCAGTACCAGTAGTCCACCCACAGATGGGTGCGGCCGCCGGCATTTTCGTAATACCCAGAAGGCGCGGACGAACCATCTGGCCGTGCCACCCAGGGGTTGGCCTCAAGAATTCGCGGTTCCGTTTCTTCGCCGGCCCGACCGGTTTGCTGGGGGTCCCGGTAGGGTTGCAAACCGGCGCGTTTCCAACTCGGAAAGCGCCCTCGAACTTCCGGCGTGGCTAACAGATCAAGGCACTGTTCCCGTACCGCGCAGGCTCCATGCGGAAATACGTGCACCGTCGCCAAAATGGCGTCGGGCCGGCAGCGAGTTCCGGGAACGGTGGAATCGCCTTGAATCGTCATTCTTCCCAACACAGAATAATCTCCTGTAAAAACAGAATATTTTGCTAAAACTCTAGTCGTGGATCGGTTCGCCAAATCGCGGAGCCGATTTGCCGGCTAGTGTACAGCGCCTTCACCTCCACCAGAACCAGCGCCGTTTTCCCTCCGGCGGCGACTCCAGCAATTGCCGGATTCGCTTTAACCAAGCCCGGAGCGGTTCGCCTAGCGTGGCCGGTTCGACCCGGCCGCTTTCGAGGCGGTGAATCAATTCGCGTCCTTCCTTTGCCAGATCGGCGGCGATTGCGCCCAAAGCGTCCAATTCCATAACTGCGTCCCGCAAGACATCAAGCTGTTCGCTCCGGTCCGGCGCTGGTGCGTCCAAGACGGTTGCCAGATGGGTGAACCAGCTTGGCAACGATTGCGGTGGCGTCGATTGTCGCGAGGATTTTAGTGGCGCCGGCTGCCGCGCGATCGAACGTTTCGGATGGCGCCCGCTTTCCCCGGGACTGACTGGCGACGGTGCTGCGGGCGGTTCGAAATAGCTGGGTTCTGGTTCCGGTAAACCGGGCATCGCCATGCTACTGCCCGTCATGCAACCCAAGGTTCGCTCTCCGCTTTGGGGCGCGAAAGATGGCGGGCAAGCGGCCATCGGCATCGCCCATTCTGCCGGCGGTGCTACTGCTTGCGTCACTTGCAGCATCTCGCCGCCGGGATTGACCGTCTCGGAACGGTCCACCGCGACGAAGGCGGTAAAGCGGCACAGCACGCCGTAGCGCAGCGAAAAAGCGGTGATATCGTCCACCAGCCGGGGTTCGCGCCGGGAGTGAGCCGCAAACCGGTGCTCCAGGTCGAGCACTCGCGCCCGCGCCCACAGGGTGCGCACGGCACTATCCGGCGTTTCCACCGGCGTCAATACCTGCCGGAATGGCTGCCCGTCGGCGGTGCGGGCCGTGACCGCGATTTCCGCTGGCAGCGGGCCGCGCAATCGCCCTCCCAGCCGCACCGGCACGCCGGGGAACAAGTCAACCATGTCGGGCGCCACGTCTTCGAGCGCCGGTTCCAGGCAAATGCCGGTCAGCAGCGGCGCACCCAGCCGGCGATGCACGGCGCGCAGCACCTCGTCCAGCCGGTCTTCCGATTCGACCAGCTCGCAATGTCCGCCGCCGTAGCTCGCCAGCCGCTCCAGCAGCGAGGCATTGACCGCTTGGTCGATGCCGACGGCGAAGATCCGGCAGTGCCGGGCATGTTGTTGGACTTGATGAAGCAGTTGGTCCTCGTTGCCGGCTTGGCCATCGGTGACGAACAGCAGAATCCGCTCGCGGTTGGCGTCCGGCGGATCGGGGAAATGGTGGAGGGCGCGAGTCAGGGCCGGGGCGATTTCGGTGCCGCCGCGCGCCTCGACGCGGGCCAGAAACTCCACCGCCCGAAAGCGGTTGCGATCCGTCGCCGCCACCAGCCGGCCAGCGCTTGGCGCGGGTTCTTCGATCCGGTCGTCGAACAGCAACACGCCGAAGCGATCCCGTTCGGTCAGCGCGTCGAGCAAGCGGCCTNNACCGCCGCCCGCCGCGCCGCCGCCATCTTCCAGCCTTCCATCGATCCGGAACGATCCAGCACCACCACCACGTCGCGCGGCCGGAGCGAGGCCGGCAGCGTCGCGGGCGGCACCACGGTCAACAGGGCAGTCGTTTCGCCGTCGGGATCGCGATAGACGCTGAAGCCGCCGCATACGCTGGCTTCGCCGACCCGGAACCGCAGAATGAAATCCCGATCCAGCCGCTCCGCGCCCGGCGTCAGTTCCACCGCCCGGAGATCGCCCTCCGCCCGATGCAGCCGCAAGGCGTGCAGGCTGGCCCGCAGATCGGCGAGCGGCAAGCCGGCCGGATCCAGCTCCATGCGGAAGGTCAGATAAACGGGGTTAGGCTGTCCCGGCAGCAACACCGGCGGAGTGATGCGACTGGCGTCCGGCACGGCGTCGGTATCCCAGGCGGTGCCTTGTCCGGTTCCCGGCCCGTCCAGGGCCATGCCGGGGATATAGCGCGGTGCTACCACCAGCGGGAAGCGGAATGTCGCCTCGCCGTCGGCGAATGCCAGCGGGCCGGCCAGTTCCAGTTCCACGCCGACCGTCTCGCCGGGCGGGATGTTGCCGGCGCGTACCGTGAATACCTCGGGCCGCTCTTCTTCGGCGATAGCGGCGCGATGGCCTTCGCGGATGGCCTGATCGTATTCGGCCCGCGCCGCGCCGCGCTCCTTCAGCACACCTTCGACCAGCCGTTCCCCCACCCGCAGGCGAAACCGGGTCACGCCGGCCCGCGCCGGCAGCGGAAAAATGTAGGTGGCTTCCAATGGCTCGGTGCAGGCGTTGACGAATTCCTGCGTCACCGCCAGCCGGTAGAGCAAGCCGGTGATCCGGCCGTTCACCCCCAACCGGCGCAGCGGCAGGCCGCCCCGAACGGTCTCCAAACAACCGAAACCGGCTTCTTCGCCGGCGTCGGCGGTTGGTGCGCCACCGTTTGGCGCTTCATCCAACACGGTCAGGGAATCCAGATTTATCACCATTGTTCGCCTCTATCGGATGAGTCTTGGGAGGAACGAGCGACCGCGTGCAGCGCGGCGCTCAGGTTTTGCAGCGCGGCTTCCAGCCGGTCGTCGAGTTCGGGATAGCGGTTTCGGTCGAGCAACAACCGCGCACCGGGCGCCAGCGTCACCGCCAGCAGTTCCGTCACCGATTCAGTTAGACCGGCGGTCGGAGGACTGGACGGTGTGCTCGTTGGTGGCTCGGGCGGCGGGGTAGGACCGGGCGCTCGTTCCCAAAAGCGGGCCGGAGCCGTCGTGGCGGATTCTACGACCCCGCTTGCCGTCGCCAGCGGTTGATTGTCGGCGCGCTCTACCTCGCCAGCGGGCAATCGCGCCGCCCAGTCCGGCGGCAGGCCGATCAGCGCCGCCAGCGCGGCGTCCGGCTGGCCGGCCAGTTGCGTCTGCACCGCTTGCAGGCTTAGCCCACGCGCTTGCAAGGCTTTGATCGCCAGCAATTGCAACAGGTGGCGGTCGCGATAGTAGGCTGTCCGTCCGCGCAGTTCCGCCGGCCGGTCCAGCAAACCCAAGGTGGTGTAGTAGCGCACCAGTCGCGCGTCCGGTTGCCACCGCACCCGCCGCGACTCGCCAGCGGGCAACAACGCCAACGACTGTTGGCTGCGCCGCACCAGTTCGTCCAACCGCCATAGCAATCCCGTGGAAAGGTTCATCCGTCTTCGCCTAACACTGATATATGACAGTGTAGTGTTGAGGGTCGCGGATGGCAAGCGATCCTTGGAAAGAAACCGGCTCGTCACGGCTTCGTTGGTCCGCCCGAGCCAACACCGGCGCCGTTTCGACCGCTGGCGACGCGATGTCTATGCTTAAAATGGGCTACACGAACCGTATTTCGGGAGGTCGATCATGGTGAGCTGCACATTCATTTTGAATGGGTTGACTTTTACGTCTTTTATTTACGACGGTGTGCGTTGCACCGCCTTTTCGGGCAACGGGCCACACCGCAACAATCCCAGTTCGGGGAACGTTCCCAACAACGGTTCTATTCCGCCGGGACGCTACTACATCATCGATCGCCAGAGCGGCGGCACGGTGGGTCCGATCCTGGACTGGATCGCGGATCGCGACATCTGGTTTGCGCTGTGGCGCGACGATGGCACGCTCGACGACCAGACCTTTGTGGATGGGGTCCGGCGCGGCGAATTCCGGCTCCATCCCAAGGGACCGCGCGGTCTTAGCCTCGGGTGCATCACGCTCGAATATCGCAGCGAGTTCGATACCATGCGGACCTATCTGCTGGCGCAGCCGGTCAGCTACATTCCGGGCACGCGAACCCGGACTTATGGCGTCGTCGACGTCGGCGTTCTGGTGGACACGCTGGACCCGCGCTACCGCAGTGGCGGGTCTGGTACGGCTTTGGCTTGATCGAACGGAGGGGCGGCGGAGCGATCTTATGCGGATAATCGGCATCATCCTGAAGCTGGCAGCCATCGTGTTGGGAGGGTTGCTCCTCGCACGTGTCCTTTTCGCGACCGAAACAGGAAACCGCATCCTGCGCCTCGTGCCCGACGAAGCGTGGAATATCGTGAATGGTCACTTGGGCCTGGAAGGGGCCGAAACGACGGCAAACGCGGAGATCGTGGTGTGGCTGGCCGTTTGCCTGATGGTCTCCGCTTTGGTCGTGTTAGGCGGGGGCGCGCTGTTGCGGCGTGCCTTGCGCCGGCGGTCGCGGACCTGAATCGATGGCGATCGGTCGCATCGCGATTAAACGGTTCGTTGGGATTTGCCGGCCACGGGTTTGGGCCAGCTTCGTCGCTTGCGGCCGGCCGAAGCTACCTTTAGCCGTCGTTGCAGACCGGATCGTCGTGCATAAGACGGAGCGCGAGTTATTGCTCGTGGCCGATGGGAAAACGCTGAAGCGGTATCAGATTGCGCTCGGCGGGAATCCGCGGGGTCATAAAACCCAAGAGGGCGATCAGCGAACGCCGGAGGGGACATACCATATTGCCGGGCGCAACCCGCGCAGCGCCTACCATCTTTCCTTGCGGATCAGCTACCCGAACGAAGAGGATCGAATGCAGGCCACTCGCCGGAGCGTTTCGCCGGGCGGGGATATCATGATTCATGGCTTACCGAATGGGTTTGGCTGGATCGGGCGGTTGCATCGGCTGGTGGATTGGACGGCCGGCTGCATCGCGGTCACCGATTCGGAAATCGAAGAAATCTGGCGTGCCGTTCCCGATGGGACGCCGGTCGAGATTAAACCGTAGCCGGTATGGAAAGCATCAGGATGCCGATGTCAGCCTGACATGGTGGGAAAAGCTCAAAGAGGCAATAAAAGTCAGAGACCGCCTTATGCATCCTCGATTTCCGTCAGATCTAGATGTATCACCGCAGGAGGTGATAGCCACCATCACTGCAAAGGCTGGTTTTGATGAGGCTTTGCATACACTCATTGAGTCAGGAGAGGCCTAGCCCTGTGCTGTACGGACGCTGCTTCACTCCGTCGGTGAGCTTTATCTCGTTGAGCAAAATGATATGAGTACATATTTTTCGATCCGAAGAGCAACTGCCGAAGATGCGCCGGAGGTTGCCGCAATGGTTGGTGAGTTACTGACTGAAATCATGAGCGCCATTGGCCTTCAGGCGTTTAGCTTTGATCTTGCCGAGACGATCTCTAGGCTAACGGACTTTATTAACCACGAGAAATATTTCGTGTTTGTCGCGCATGCCAACGGCGGGAATCCTGCGGGATTTATTGCCCTTTACGAAAGCTACGCTCTTTATGCGGAGGGAGCCTTTGGTACCATATCTGAATTCTTCGTCCGATCAGAGTATCGCGGCAATGAATTGGGGTTTCGCCTCGTATCCCAAATAAAGTCATTCGGTGTTTCGCGTGGCTGGAAGCGTCTGGAAGTTACGACACCTCCGCTACCTCAGTTCGCCAGAACCTTGGCCTTCTATGAACGCGAGGGTTTCTCCATCACTGGTGGGCGAAAACTGAAGGCTTCCCTGTGAGCTGGGACAGCTCAACTCCAATTTGGGCATCTTGGCCGAGCGAAATATATGCAATACAGCTATCGGGACGACTTGGCTTATATTCACGATGCAGGCTTTGGCCATCTGGCGAAGAGTGCCGCCCTCATGCTTATCGAAGAATTGAATCGTGCCGGAGTTCAAGGCGGAACCGTGGTCGATCTGGGGTGCGGAAGTGGAATCACGGCACGCTTGCTTCATGATTTCGGCTATAAAGTTGTTGGAATCGACCTTTCCAAATCCCTGGTCGAGATAGCCCGCAACCGAGTTCCCGAAGCGGTATTTCGCATTGGTTCCTTTGTAACAGAGGACATCCCGCCCTGCGTTGCCGTTACGGCTATCGGGGAGGTTCTCAACTACGCTTTTGATGAGGCGAACTGCACAGCCGTTCGAGACAACGCATTTCGCCGGATTTATGCCGCGCTTGCCCCAGGTGGATTGCTGCTCTTCGATATGGCCGGACCCGCTCGCGCGCCTTCTGACAATCCACAAAGGACATTCACCGAAGGCTCCGATTGGGCCGTGCTGATGGAAGCAGAAAGTGATTGCACCTACCGCTTGCTTACGCGGCGCATAACGACCTTTCTGAAGCTCGGGGAGCTTTATCGCCGCGATTCTGAGAGGCATCAGCTCCAGCTAGTCGATCCAGTAGATGTCGTGGCGTCATTGCAGCGAATCGGTTTTTGCGTGCAGACATTGCCTTGCTACGGTTCGCTGGTCTTGCCGCAGGGCCTCATCGGATTTCTGGCAAGAAAGCCCGGCAACCTCGATGCCCAACAAACCGCTTCAGCGGACGCGCTAACGCGCGCCGCTGAATTTTGACGTTGGACTGTGCTGATGATTCATGCACCAATAATTGCCCGCCTGAATAGCCTCTCGCGATTAGCGAAGACAGGTACCGTCATCGGTGGGTACGTCGCCGCCTTCGCGCTCGCGCTCATCGCTGTCACGGTACATGTTATTCTCACGAGCGGGCCTGACCGAGACGCATCCTCAGGCATGCATGCGTTCGGAGACGCGCTGCTGTTCATCTTTGCATTTGGGGTGATAGCCACAGCGCCAACAGCCTTGGCATTATACTTTCTGCGGACAAATCGAGCGTTTTGGTCACTTATATCCATCGCTGCGCTTGCTGTATCCGTCACGGGTTTGGCTTCGGCTGCATCCATCGCCACTTCTCAAGCGAACACCAGTACAAGCATTTGGCTCATCCTGGCAGTGCCACAAATATTGATTGCACCTTTGCTAGCCGCACTTTTTATACTGTGCAGTCTCTTCGCACCGGGTCGTCGTGATCGGATCTGTTTGGGGGGTGCGGCCGGTGTTGAGTGCGTCACTTGCGTCTTCGCGATTGTCCACTGGTTCTTTCCGTTACTATTCAGTGCAAGCATTTGAGTGAAACGTCGCCTACCGGTCAACCAGACTACCCGCAAACTGCGCTTTCAGATTCCATCCAACCTTCGACGGCCGATTACCTCAAACATTGGAGATCATAGGATAGAGCCCATGGACATCGATGGAATCTCATTCGCTACGACGGATTGGTCAACTGTTCCCGTTACAGAACACAAGGGCGAGAAAGGCACCGCCTATTGGCGAACATGTCAATTCGGTCCTATAAGAGTTCGCATGGTCGAGTATTCACCTGGCTATCTTGCCGATCACTGGTGCTCCAAGGGGCATATCCTTCTTTGCTTGGAAGGTGAGCTGCATACCGAGCTTAAGGACGGAAGGCACTTCGTCTTGAAACCGGGAGTAAGTTACCAAGTTGCGGATAACGCTGAAGCCCATCGCTCGTCGGCACCAATCGGTGCCAAGTTATTTGTGGTGGACTGAACGTGATGCCCACCTCTGCAATGCGCCGGACGTCGTGCGAAGATCCGCGCATGCCGGTGATTTTGAGCATTGGGCGAGCCAGATGAGAACGCTTTCTGTCCAGGAGCAAATAGCGGCGCTCAGACCATCTGTGGCTATAGGGTTTGCCGCTCACATGCATCATTGGTTTCTGGCGGGTGCGGCCATAAGCGTAATCACAGCTGTTGTCTTCTGGCACCCAATCCCATTAATGATTGCTGCTTTCCTAGGCATCGTCGGATTCTCGGAGCAGCGGGCTGGCCCCAATATTGTGGCTGCGATAGCTGCCTACGATTCTGGCATACCAACCTTTGGAGAGGTGTCCATCGCTATCACATGTTGGGACACCGACAATCACTACCATGCCACTGTGCGAGAACGAGGCCAGCCCGATTGGGAATACGAATTTATTCCACAGGGCTGGCAACCATCTTCCTGCAATTACCCAGCACAAATTTGGCGAGTTGGAGCCAAAGGCCAGCCCATATTAACGGCTGTCGAGGATGGTATCCTGATTCCGCGATACGATCCAAAACAGGTATCCAATACAACGGATCAGGCAAACAATAATGGCGATTAAAGAATCCACACCCAACCAACGCTTCGAGGGGGACGCTTCGCCAGAAATCTTCGCTCGCCGTTTGCATACTCCTCAAGCTCCATGTCCTGTTTATGAGGGAAAATCATGAGCACACCCATCACGAAAGGCATTCATCATATCGGGCTTACCGTATCGAAGCTGGAAGAAAGCGCTAACTTCTTTACCTCCTTGCTTGGCTGGAAAGAAGTGCGCAGAAATGAGGAATACCCAGCCATTTATGTGAGTGATGGCAACATCATGGTTACTCTCTGAGCAACCAAGGAAGAGCCATCCATCCAATTCAATAAAAATAAAAACATTGGGCTACACCATTTGGCTTTTCTGGTTGAAACCGAAGATGCCTTAAACACGATCCACAAACGCCTCGAAAATAGCGGAACCAACATTGAATTTGCACCAGAGCCCTTAGGAAAGGGACCCGCAAAACACATGATGTGCTATGAGCCGAGTGGAATTCGAGTTGAATTCATATGGCCAGGCCACTAAGCGCACAAAAAACGTAACCACACGATCAATTCGGACGAGAAGAAGTGCCGCTTCACCCTGCTTTTCCTCGCCGGTTATGGCGAATGTTGGCCAACTAACAGGATCGATTCATGCCCAAATCAACCGCGACATACTGGAATCCTCTGAGTCCTGCCAACCAGAAACAATGGACACCGATCAAGGGGCTGGAAGGAATGGCCGAAGAACTGACCCTGAGCATCGACCCCATCACCGGCGAGTACACCAGACTGACCCGCTTTCTCCCCGAAGCCGACACAACGCCCTTCGGTGGCAAAACGCATCTTTATCCCGAAGAAGTGTTTATCGTCAGCGGTCGCCTTTTCGATCAGGCGTTCGATCTTTGGCTGGAAGCCGGCCATTACGCCAGCCGTCCTCCGGGCGAACTCCACGGACCGTTCAGGACCGACGTGGGGTGCGTCGTGCTGGAAGTGTCGTTTCCCGACCGCATCGCGGCCAGTGATACCGCCTGATTGATCGACCCCCAATCAGGACGATTGCCAACCGAAACAACGAAATGTTTATCACCGATGTGTTTTCGATGCGGTCGCCATCGATCCATCGGAACGGTTGGCCTTGCCCCGAGTTCGCTAGTACACTGTCCGGCAACCCCATCGGGGCCTACCCCGGACAGCTCGATTTTGGTCTTTGTAAACCTCTGATGGTCATTCAAAACAAGCTTTTATATTCAGAAAGATCGCTTTTGTACATCGCCCGCCGAACCCCATCCCAAAAAATGCTTGTCCTGCATGCTGGGCAAGTCCTGGTATCGAGAGCATCCGCTCGGAAAATGACTAGCGCTAGCGGGCCATCGCTAACATGAAGATGGCTGTCTTGGATTCTCGCCCTTGGCGGCTCGCTGCGCCGGTTCGCGTCGCCCGTCGAGCGACCCGACGCTGCCTGGGTTTGGTGCTACGCGGCGGTTACCAGGTCTATTGTCGCCTCCCTTTTTCGCTGCGCCTTTGGTTGCGTTATCGATTGAAATCGCTGCGGCTTTATATCCGGGCTCGATGGGGGCAGCCCGTAGCGTCTGGACCTTTGCCGATCGATTACGAGCAGGTCGTCGCTCAAGCTCAACAGAACCCCCCGGCGGTGCTGGAGTTCGTCGATCCAACGGCGCCGGTAGGGACGGTTCTGGTTTTCGCCGAGACGAGCGAAGCGGCTGCTCTTCGTTGTTTGCATGCCCTGCAACAACAGGCCGGCAGCCAGCGTTGGAGCGTGGTCGTGCTGGTTGCCGGGAGGGCGGGCAAGCTGTCGGCACGGGTGCAGGGCGTGCGCTGGCAGGTTGCCGAGGGCGAGATCGCGACGTGGTACGCCCAAGGATGCCGTCTCGCGCGAGGAGAGCGACTGTTGTTCCTGTCCAGCCACGCCGTTTTGCTGCCCGATGCCTTGCTCGAACTGGAACGGCTTTTCCAGGAGCGCCCGGAGATCGGTTTGGCGGTTCCCAAGCTGATCGGCGCCGACGGCCGCTTGGCGTTCCCTTGGGCCGAACTGGAAAACGACCCCAACTTGCCTCAAGCCAGCTACGTTCGACCGCTCTTGGCGTGCCACCGCTTGGCGTTCATGGTCGATGCGAAATTCGCCGATCCCGCGATCCCGGTCTTGGATCGCCACGGCAGCCTTGCTGGCCTCATCGCTCGTCTGCGGCAGCGCGGCGCGTGGGTCGTCCATGCGCCACAAGCCGGAGTTCTAGTTGATTATTTGGCGCCTCGACCGGAGGCGTGGGAGCTGGAGGAAACGGAAAAGGCCCGACGTATCTTGATTCTGGATCAGCTCACGCCAACCCCGGACAAGGATTCCGGTTCGGTGGACGCTTTCTTCCAGATGAAGATTCTGGTCGGTCTCGGTTACCGGGTGAGTTTTCTGCCGGTTTATGATCTGGCATACGTTCCCCGCTATACCGCCGATCTCCAGCGGCTGGGGGTAGAATGCCTGTACCCTCCCTACGTGCCGTCCGTCGAGCAGCATTTGGCGGAACGAGGCGGTCGCTACGACTACGTGATCCTGACTCGCGTGGCGACTGCCCAGACTTTTTTGGACGGAGTCCGGCGCTATTGTCCCCGCGCCAAGATCGTGTTCAATACGGTGGATCTCCATTTTCTGCGCGAGGAGCGGCAGGCGCAGGTCGAAGGCGATCCGGAGTTGGCCCGAAAAGCGCGCCTGACTCGCCGGATCGAAACGAGCCTGATGCAAAAGGTCGATGGAACCTGGGTGATCAGCGAGGCCGAAGAAGCGCTTCTCAAAGAGGCGGTACCGGGTGTTCGCATCTTCCATCTGCCTCTGGTGATGGATATTCCGGACCGTGCCGAAATGCCTTTTGCCGATCGCAAGGATCTTTTTTTCATCGGCGGTTTTCTCCATCGCCCGAACGTCGATGCCGCGCTCTATTTCGTTCAAGAAATTTGGCCGCAGATACGCGAAAGGCTGCCGGGGGCGCGCTTCCACATCGTCGGTAGCCATCCTCCGCCCGAAGTGCTGGATTTGGCTGAGTCCGATGTCGTCGTGACCGGCTTCGTTCCCGATGCGGCGCCGTATTTCAACGGCTGCCGGTTTTCCGTAGCCCCGTTGCGTTTCGGAGCAGGGTTAAAAGGCAAGGTAGGACGTAGTCTAGGCTACGGTTGCCCGGTGGTGGCGTCCCCCATCGCCGTGGAAGGTTCGGGGCTGATCGACGGCGTCAACGTGCTAGTGGCCGAAGGCGCGGAGGCGTTCGCCGATGCGGTAGTCGCTCTCTATCGGGACGAGGAGCGGTGGCAGACCCTATCCGCCAACGGCATCGCGTTTTACGAAAGCCACTATTCGTTCGCCGTCGGACAAAAGCGAATCGCCGAAATATTCGACACCTTGGAAAATCGCCATGTGGAACAATTGGCTATCGGGAACCCGTAAGATGCCTCCCAAAGCGGCGGCCGTTTCCGTCGTGGTGCCGCTCTACAACCACCAGCAATACGTTGCCGAGGCGCTGGAGAGCGTGCTGGCCCAATCGCTTCCGGCCAAGGAAATCATCGTCGTGGACGACGGCTCCCAGGACGATTCGGCGGCCATCGCTCGGCGCTACGCCGGGAACGATCCCCGGATCAAGGTGTGGCAACACCCCAATCAAGGAGCGCACTACACCATCAATACGGGAATACATCTTGCCAGCGAAGAATACGTGGCCATTCTCAACTCCGACGATGCCTACCTTCCTCATCGCTTGCAGGAATGCGTCGCGTTCCTCGCCGACCGGCCGGAAGTGGGGGCGGTGGCCAGCGGCTTGCAGTTTATGGATGATGCCAGCCGAGCCATCAAGAACCCGTGGTACGAGGAGGCTCTCGCTTTTCGGCGGGAAGCGGGAGATTTGGCGCTGGCCCTGGCGAACGGCAACTTTGTCATGACCACTTCCAACCTGGTGATTCGCCGCTCGGTTTTCCAAGAAATCGGTTATTTTTGCGCTTTGCGTTATGCGCACGACCTGGATTTTTTTCTGCGTCTTTTGCTGGCCGGCAAATCGTTCGAAATCCTCGATGCGCCCTTGCTGCGTTACCGCCTCCACGCCACCAACACCATCAAGGAAAATGCCGTCAAGGTGCGCGCCGAATGGGCGGCGGTCGTGTCGTTCTTCGCGTATGCGCTCATGGCGCGGCGCGAGCGGGGTGCGGCAGTCTGGAGCTACCGCCGTCGCTTGGTGGATATCGCCGAACGCCATCGCTTGTCCGGCCTTGTGCTTTTGTTTCTGAATTACTTCGCCCAGTTGCCTCCGGGTCAGGTATCGAGCGATGCTTTTCTGCGGGACCCGGATTTTCTCTCTCAGGTATTGGATGCGGCACGGTGAAGATTCTCTGTCTAAGCAATCTCTATCCCCCCAACGTGGTGGGCGGTTACGAGCGCCTGTGCTTCGATGTGACCAGCGCCTTGGTGGAGCGCGGTCATCGGGCTATGGTGTTGACCAGCGACTACGGCGGCAATACCGGGGACTACCCGGGGCAAGAAATTCGCCGGGAATTGAAGCTACTGGTCGGTGACGGCAGCATTTACCGGCCTTTTTCCGGTAGCCGGGAAGAAAAAGCCGCTATCGATGCCGGCAACGTGGCGGCCTTCGAGCGAGCCTTGAGAGATTTTGGCCCGGATATCGTCTTCGTCTGGAATCTCTATTTTCTCGATGCTTCGCTGTTGCGAGCGATTCAAGATCGGCAGGTTCCCAACGTTTTGCTGTTGACCGATAACTGGCTCATCGCCTTTCTCAACGGGATGTATTGGCAACGCTACTTCGCCGAAAACGTTTTGGGCGGACCACGAAGCTTTCTTTCCTCCTTGCGGTTGCGGTTGATCGGTTTGTTCAAGAAGCAAAAGCCGCTTGCCATCGACGGACGGGCCATCTTTGCCAGCCGTTTCATGGAAAATCTTTACCGGGGTGCAGGCTTCCGTTTTTCCGGTTCGACGGTGATTTACCACGGCATTCCGGGAGGATCGGCCGGGTCGAAAAACCTCGATTTTCGCCGCCAGCTCTTGCAAAAAGGCGAGTTGCGCCTCCTGTTTGCGGGGCGCGTCGTCGAAATCAAAGGCGTTCATACCGCTCTTGAAGCCGTGCCGAGAATCGCTGCGGCGCTGCCTAACCTGCGGGTACGTTTGACGGTTTTGGGAGATCGTTTGGATCCGGCCTACGATGACCGGCTGAATGGCCTCGTCGACCGCCTCGGGCTTGCGGAATGCGTCGAATTCGTGCCGGCCGTTTCCGAGGACGCTTTGGAAGCGCTGTTCTCGGGTTACGACGTTTATTTGTTCCCTTCCCTGTACGAGCCGTTCTCTCTGACGCTCATTCACGCCTTGCGCGCGGGGATTCCCACCGTCGCGTCCGATGCGGGCGGCAACGTCGAAATCGTTCGCCATCGGCAATCGGGCATGATCTTTCGTCGCAGCGATCCGCGTTCCTTGGCGGAGCAGGTGATCGAGCTCGCCCGGTCGGATTCGTTGCGCTTGGCGTTGGCCAAATCTGGCGCCGAAACCGGACGACAATATACCTTCGCCGGCATGGTCGAGCAGGTGCAGGGCTATCTGATGGGTTCGCGATGAAGATCGGTGTAACCGGCGCCAACGGCCTGCTCGGGCGGTCGATCGTCGGCGCTCTACAGCAATTGCCGAAGATGGAAATCCGGGCCTTGGTGCGCCAGCTTCCTCGCGTGGAGAGCCACCCCCGCACCGACTGGTTGCTGGGCGATTTGGCGCGGCCGGAAGATTGCCGGGCCTTCGTCGCCGGCCTCGATGTCGTGCTGCACTGCGCCCACAAAAACTCTCCTCTCACCTCGGATGGCGATTGGGCTCAGGATGCAAGGCTCAATCTGATACCCACCTTGAATTTGCTCGGAGCGATCGAAGGCGCCAAGCGTTGCCCGCATTTGATTTATCCCAGCAGCGGCGGCGCGGTCTATGGTCTTTCCCGAGCGGGCGTGCCCTTTCGGGAAAGCGACCCGTGCCTGCCGGAAAACTCTTACGGGATACAGAAGCTGGCGGTCGAGCATTACCTGCGGGTGTTTGCCGAGCGAGAGTTGCTGACCGCCACGGTTTTGCGTATCGGTAACGCCTACGGTTGGCTACTGGCTCCGGATCGGTCTCAAGGATTCATCGGTACGGCGATCAATCGCGTGCTGCACGGCCAGCCTGTCCGCCTCATCGGTGATCCCCACAACGTGCGCGATTACGTGTATGTCGACGACATTCTCTCGGCGATCTTTAAGGTCCTAGAAGGTCGTCGAGGTTTCGAGGTTTTCAATGTTGGCAGCGGTGTCGGCGCCAGCGTGATGGACATCCTCTCTCTGATCGAGCGGAAAATCGGCAAGCCTCCCCTGGTGCACGTCGAAACCGTCGTCGGCGCCTACCGTCTGCCACCTTGGTGCGTGCTCGACATCACGGCGGCGAACCAGCAATTGGGTTGGCATCCCCGCGTTTCCCTGGAGGAAGGGATTATCCGGATGCTGGATACGGCGGCGTCCTCTTCGGCGTCCTCCCAGCCCGTTCATCGCCCGGCGGACAGCGACGTTTTGTGTCCCGTCCGCCGGTAGACCGTACCGGTAAAAATCGCCAGCAGAGCCGGTCCGCTGCGCACCTCCACCCGATAAACCGCCGTCCCCCGCCCCAAATGCACCTCCGTTGCTAGCGCCTCCACCTCGGCGCCGGCTTGGCTGGCTTGCAGATACTCCATGTGCGTCGCCAGCGCGACCGCCAGAGTGCCGTGCGAGTTGGAGGCCATCGCGAAAGCGGCATCGGCTATCGAATACAGAAAGCCGCCGTGCGCCGAACCCCAACTGTTGAGGAATTCCGGCCGGATGGTGCCCCACACCCGCGCTTGGCCGGGTGCCGGAACTTCGGCTTGCAGGCCGAGCGTGATCATGAAAGGGTCCAACATGCGAAATGTCCGTGTGCCTGTTTGGGGGCCGAAAAAAGCACGTCAATTGACTAAACTAGCTGAATCTCCTAGTAAATCAATATAATAACTTTGCTGAGCGGCAGCAGTAAGCGAAATTTTTACATTGTCTAACACGATGCCTTCGCCCGTTGTTTTGCTGGCAAGATCAGATTGGTTTCGTCTGTGAACGTATAATTTGGCGCCCGGAAGAAGTTCGTTATTGCGTTCGGCTGTCTGTATTATCAAGAAAGAGTTTTGATTGTATTTGTCATTTTTACTACAACTAAACGGAATGGTTTTCAATTTTACTAACTCTGAAAAAACTTGCCTAAAATTACAAGAATTATTTTGACCTTGGAAACCACCGATTCCAAGACTCTGAATATCTGGAAATACCCCGTAGAACATTACCCCTTGCCCAGCATAACCCCGGAAAGGAGACTTAATGGCTTTAGTCCATATCACCACGCGGAGTTCAAGTAGTTCCCAATTACACGACATACGATTTCTCCTTTCGGTGTGGGTTAACAAAGACTGCGCTTTCGTTGATTCCCGGACGGGGGTGCGATGGTTCAAAGGCATCCGATTACCCATAATTTT
>DEHU01000285.1 GCA_002352125.1 Competibacteraceae bacterium UBA2792
CGATGATGGCGATGCCGAGTGCCATGCCCAGTTCGGTGGCGGTTTCGGACGTGGCGGAGGCTGCGCCGGTCTTGTTGGGCGGCGCCGAACCGATCACGAGATCGGTGCCCAGAATCATCATCGGCATCACGCCCATTCCCATCAGCAGGGTGCCGCCGACCAGCAGCCATACCGACGCCGGTCCGCCGACCAGCATCATCGCGCCCAAACCCGGCACCGCCAGCAGCAGGCCCAGGCTCACCAGCCGCGATGGCGCCATCCGCCCGGCCAGGCGGGGCACGAACATGGACGCGGCCACCTGCCCGAGTGCCGGCGGCAGCATCACGATGCCGGCCTGCAGCGGCGACAGGCCGGCCACGCCCTGAAGGTACTGGAACACCATCAGCCAGGCGCCGGAAAGCGACAGGATCGTCAGCATCATTGCCGCCACCGAGACCGAGAAGCCGCGGTTGGCGAACAGGCCGAGGTCGAACATCGGCTGTTCGAGCCGCTGCTGGCGGCGAATGAACACGGCACCGATCGCAAGCCCGGCGACGATGGCCGCCACCGGCAGGAGCCCGATACCGTCGCGCGCCAGCGTCTTGATGCCGAAGATGACGGCCAGGATCATGCCGATGCATTGCAGTGCGCTGGGCAGATCCAGGGGGCCGGCCGCCTCGTCGCGGAATTCCGGCAACAGCAGCGGCCCGGCGATCAGCAGCAACAGCATCACCGGCACGCCCAGCAGGAAGACCGTGTTCCAGGGGAAGAACTCCAGAATTACCCCGCCGACCAGCGGCCCGATCGCGCTGCCGAAGATGAAACCGTTTATCCATACCGTGATCGCGAGCCTGCGCTCGCTTTCGTCATGGAACATATTGCGGATCAGCGACAGCGTGGAAGGCATCAGGGTTGCGCCGGCGATGCCGAGCAGGGCGCGCGTCGCGATCAGCATCCCCGAACTGGTCGAGAAGGCCGCCAGCACCGAGGCCACGCCGAACGCGAAAGCGCCGTACAACAGCAGCTTGCGGCGCCCGATGCGATCGCCGAGCGTGCCCATGGTGATCAGGAAGCCGGCGATCATGAACCCGTAGATGTCCAGGATCCACAACAGCGCGGTACTGCTGGGCCGCAGGTCCGCGGCCAGGTGCGGGGCGGCGAGATGCAGCACGGTGAGGTCGAGCGCGAGCAGCAGCGTGGGCAGGACGAGCACTGCCAGGCCCCACCACTCGCGCCGGCCGGCGCGACGCGGGTGTGCCGTGTGGGATGGAGCGGTCATGGAGGGCATCGGGCATTCGCCTGGCAGGAGCAGGAGCGCGATTATGGCCAGCCCGCGCCGAGCCCGCCAGCGCCAAGTGCGAAAACGCGATCAGGACGCGGCCGGCGGCGGCCGGTTGATCTCGATCGTCACATGCACCAGTTCTTCGTGAATGGCCAAGCGCTGGCGGAAATCCGACGGGGTGGCGTCGGTGCCGGTCGCGATGCACAGAATGCAGGCGTACTTGCCCCTGCCGACCTGCCAGACGTGCAGATCGGTGATGCGGGCATCCGAATCGCCGGTCTCGATGGCCTCTCGAACTTCGGCCACCACTGGCGCATCCATCTGCGCGTCGAGCAGGATGCGGCTGGTATCGCGCAGCAATCCGCCGGCCCAGATCGCGACCAGGGCGGAGCCGACGATGCCCATGGCCGGGTCGAGCCAGCTCGCGCCCCACAGTTTGCCGCCGAACAAGGCGACGATCGCGAGGATCGAAGTTGCGGCGTCCGCAAGCACATGCAGGTAGGCCGAGCGCAGATTGAGGTCGTCGTGGCGGTGGTCGTCGTCATGGTGGTGTTGATGCCCGTGCGCGTGATGGTGGTCGCCACCCCTGAGCAGCCATGCGCAGATCAGATTCACCGCCAGCCCGAGCGCCGCTATCGCGATCGCCTGGTCGTAGTGGATCGGCGACGGCGCGATCAAGCGTGAAATCGACTCGTACAGCATCAGGCCGGCCACCCCCACCAGGAGCAGCGCGCTGGTGTAGCCGGCCAGGATCTCGATCTTCCAGGTGCCGAACGCGAAACGGGCATCGTGTGCGAAGCGGCGCGCCGAAGCATAGGCGAACAGTGCCAGACCCAGCGCGAGCGCATGCGAACTCATGTGCCAGCCGTCGGCGAGCAGCGCCATCGAGTTGAACACGTAGCCCCCCACGATTTCGATCACCATCATCGCGGTGGTCAGCAGCACGGCGCGCAAAGTGTTGCGTTCCGCCAGAGGGTTGCCCCGGTCGAATACGTGGCTATGTGTCCATTCGTCGGAAGAGGCGGCTTGCGACATGGTAGATTCTGCTCGGCGGTAAGGAGTTTACATACTATACCCCAGTATATATCCATGAAACAAAGGAGAGGCGATGGCGCACACCATCCGCAACCAGAAGCAGTTGCTGACCCGTGTTCGACGGATCAAGGGGCAGGCCGAAGCGCTGGAGAAGGCGCTGAGCCAGCAAGCCGAATGCGCGGCCGTGCTGCAGCAGATCGCGGCGATTCGCGGCGCGGTGAATGGATTGATGGCCGAAGTGTTGGAGGGACATATCCGCGAACACCTCGGACGAATGGATGCGTCCGAGCGCGAACGCGCGGACGACGTCGAACAGGTCGTCCGCGCCCTGCGCGCCTACATGAAATGATGGACCGGGCCGGAGTCGGTCTGACTGGGGCGCAGAACGGCAATGAACGGCGCGTGGTGATGTGGCGGCGACAGCGTGCTGAAGAAAACTGCCTGTCGCCGGTGTGGCCTACCCGCCTGCCGGGCCACCCCGTCGCCATGGCTGATCTCCGGGAGCGCCACTTTGAGTGATCATGTCAGGCCGAGGTAGACGTCGAAAGTTTGATGCAGGCCGCTTGTAACGCGGCACTTTACAACCGATTTCTTCGGGAATGCGCCAATGGGCAGGTCCACCTTAAAGTGCACCGGCCTGGATTGAATGCCCGGAAAGTATTTCGCAATCTCGCCCGTATCATCGGGTGTGGTGTAAACGGTATCGATGGCGCGACCGCCAACGATTACCGTGACGTTCTCAATCTCAGATTCTGCGCCAATATTCAATGCCCAGCCGGACCCCATGAATCTATCGCCATCACGTTTTGCGAACAAAGATCCACCGATGGGCGAAGGCTGCAGTTGAAATCCAGCCCAGGATGCCGCATTGGATTTCGGGACGACGTAAAGATCTTGATTCTCATAGAGGCCCTTGAAATATCGTCGATACACCTTGCCTGGTCCGCATGCCTGTTCAATCGCCTCCCGTACATAGCCTTCCGAAACATATGTCATTCCGTAGATATCGTGCGAAAGGCTAGCGCTTTCGCTCGAACGGTCATAGACGAAATCTGCAGCCGTGTTTGGAGCCAGATGCACGTCATGTACACTGAACGCAATGAACCCGTCCGGTGAAAGCATTCGGAACAGGCGATCGAGCCAGCCCACGAAAAGATCTTTGGGGAGATGGCTGAACAGGGAACCCACGAATATGACGTCAAACTTGGATATCAGCGCAAAATCCTCGGGTTTTGCCACTGAATATATACCGGTCATCCCATTCTTTTCGTTTTGCCAATCTACTGCACCGCGGTATATGTCGGAGACGACTGTTCTATCCGTCGGGTGCCTCATTACGAGATGGCGCGTAAAGCGGCCATATCCACAGGCAAATTCAAGTATTGACTTGTTTGCGAACTCATCCCCAAAATTGAACCTGATCAACTGGCTAAGTGCGTCCAGCATTCGCTTTCCCGATTGCATGTATGCAAGGTACGCATCCCCCACATTCGCGTAGCCGGGGACGATCGCCTTGTAGAACATTTCGTCATCCTTAGCGATTTCATCATTAAACCGGCCTGGATCGGAGTAATTACTCAGAATAAAATCCTTGAAAAAGGATCGATGCGGTTCCTGGATGACAGAAGAATCCACGGTTTGATTCCATTGTGAGTGATCTGATACAGATTCGGGTATACGCTGCCTGTTCCGGTTCGCCGATGGCATCGGACAAATGACCATAACATCGATCATGATACCAAGATTTTGCCAATCTAGGCGTATGACATTATGCGCCGTCGTCCACCGGCCCGTTTCGTAGTCGATAGCGAAAACCAGACCGTGTTGGGATGTTCGAATGATTACATCGAGTTTGGGGTAACGATATATGCGTAATTGTGGTAGCCCGGTAATCCCTGCGTCGCCGTTCAACCTGGAAGCAGATCCGAAGCCCTTCCGTGAAGAAACATGAAAATCCACGGTACCCTGAGCAAATGGAACGACGATCGCGGCTTTGGCTTCATTACACCCGCGCAGGGCGGCGCGGAGATTTTCGTGCATGTTTCGGCTTTCCCGCGTGACGGGCAGCGACCGCGCGTAGGCGAAATCCTGGGTTTCGAGATCGAGACCGGCCCGGATGGGCGCAAGCGGGCAACGGCGTTGACCAGGCCGCAGCGGGCGTCGTCCGCCCGCCCCGCGCCCCGCCCGCCGGCGCAATCCCGCCCCAGGCGTGGTCTGTTCGGACGTTTGCTGCCGTTGTTGGTGATCGCGTTGTTGGCAGTTGGCTATGACCGCTTTGGTGGCGATTTCATGGCCTGGTACACCCCGGACAGCTCAGTCAATCTGGATGGTGCAGTGTCGCCGTTCACCCGTACGCCGGTAGCCGAAACGCCGCGGGCGAGTGCGTTTCGCTGCGATGGCCGTACGCATTGTTCGCAGATGACTTCTTGCGAGGAGGCGACTTATTTCCAGAGAAACTGCCCAGGCACGCTGATGGACGGCGATAACGATGGCATACCATGCGAAGCGCAATGGTGCTGAAACCGGGCCGGCGCCGTCCTCAGCCCGGTCCCGCGAGCACGATGCCATACCGATCGTCGCTATTCCGGCAATGGAATGAACTCCACCTCGTCCCCGGGCACTTTGGGGAAGCGGCCCGCGCGCCAGTCGCTCTTGGCCTGTTCGATGCGCGCCTTGCGGCTGGAGACGAAGTTCCAGTCGATGAAGCGCTTGCCCACCGGTGCGCCGCCGATCAGCGCGATGCGGGATTCCACCGTGGCTTCCACCACCACGCCCGGCTGGTCCGCGACGATCGCCAGTGCGTGTTCGGGGATGTCCACGCCGTGCGCTTTCAGCCCGCCGTGCGCGACGTATACCGCGCGCTCCGGGGCGTCCGGCAGTAGCAGTTTCTGGCCCGGCTGCAGGTGGGCCTCGACGTACAGCGTGTCGGCGAAGATGCGCACCGGCGAGTGGGCGCCCCAGGCGCTACCCATCATGACCCGCACCGGCACGCCGCCGATGTCGAGCGCCGGGATGTCCGCCGAGGGGTAGTGGTGGAAGGCCGGTTCGATCTCTTCGTCGGCCTCGGGTAGCGCCAGCCACAGC
>DEHU01000104.1:0-2640 GCA_002352125.1 Competibacteraceae bacterium UBA2792
AATCCGCAGCGCCTCGTCCAACTCGCCGATGCTTGCCAGCAAACCCGCCAGCTCGTCCAGCAGCAAGCCCAGGATTTCGTCGTCTGGCGGCGGATCGGCGGCGACAGCGTCCCGCAGGACGGCAATACGGCAACTGCGCTCGGCCAGCGTGCGCGGGTCGATAGGACCGGTTTGGGGTTGGGGTATTTCGTGGGGACCGGCGGGGACGGTGGTGAAGGCATAGACGCCGCCACGCCAGGCCCACAGGTCGGGCGCTAGCACGATGGCCCGCGCCACGCTCCCGGCGCCGAGCCAAATGGCCAAACGTACCGGCACGCCAAAGGCGATGGCTTCGCGGCGGATGTTGAAATCCCGCCAGCGGCCCTCGTCGAACCAGCCGTCCACGCCGGTCAGATGAATCGCGCCGTGATCGGCGGCCAGCCGGCGCAGTTCGGCTTCGAGCGCGGCAAAGCCGGCGAAACCTTGGCGGGATAGGTCGATCCGTGCCACGGGTTGACCGAGTTCGGCGAACACGAGGTCGAGTTGCCGGATCAGCATATCGCGGTAATCGGCTTCGGTGAATTCGGCGAACAGAAGCTGGAAGTGGCTGCCATAGCGCAGCGTTTTGATCAAACGTTGAAAATCGTTGATATGCTCCGGCCGCAACCCGGCCGCCGCCCGGTGGCGAGCAAGGTCGAAGCGGAACAGCTCGTTGGCCGGCACGGTATCTTAATTCCCCGCCGCCGGCGGCAAAGCCGAACGGGCGCGCTGGTAGCCCTCCAGCGTGCGCACCACCGGATGACTGCGCCGCCAGGAGGCATCGTTGTATTCCAGCAGCGCCAGGTTGTAGAGCAGCCGGCGGGTGCGCTCGTCGTTGCCGGCGTGAATCTCGTCGTTATCGAGCTTGGCCAGCAGGGCGTAATCGTCCGGTTCCAAAAAGCGGCGGTACTCCGAAGCGAGTTGCTTGATCGCCGACTCGACGGTCACCGCGTCGAGCGTGTCGTCCTCGGCGAACTCGCAACACAGCTTGAGCAATCGCAGCAGCTCGCGCGGATGGCCGCCGGAATGCTCGATCAAGCGCTCGATGTCCACCTCGCTGGCGAACACCGAGCGGTCGGCCCGTAGCAGCAAAATGTCGCGCATGGCGTTCCAGCCCGCCTCGCAGCGCGCGTTGTCCTTTTCGTACAGCTTGATCATCGGCAGCACCAGGTCAGCGTCCAGCTTGCCGGCAAGGTTACTTTCATACTTGAGCGTGATCGGCGCGGTGTAAACCGCCAACGCCGTAATCTCCAATAAAAGTTCCACGTCATAAACGAAAAACCGGCGGGTATCCTCACCGCGCAGTTTGTCGGTGCCGTCGATGAGAAACAGCACGCGCAGCGCCTTGTTGGCGTCGGTCAGGGTCTTTTCAGCCTCTCGTAGCAACCGGTTGAAAGCCGCCGCGAAATCGCCGAAGGTGTTGCGAATCACCCGGCGCAGCGATTCCTTGTAGGTGTGATTATTCTTGAATGCCGTGGTGAAGCGGCCCAGTAGTTCCAGCAGATAAGGAACGCCACCCTTGGCTGTGACGCTGGTTTCGATGCCGAGGATAAGCTCCCTGGTTTCCTCCTGGCTCAACACCTTGTCGGCAAACCAGTTTTCCAGCTCCCGCAGCGCATCGGCGGGTAGCGCTACCTCTTCGTCACGCAGGCGTTCGAGCAGCGCGTGAGCCATGGCCATCAGGACATCGGCATATTGCAAGTTATAGCGGTCGAGCAGGGCATTGATGTCCACTTCGACGGTGAAGAATCGCCCTGGCCCGCTGAGGTCGTTGACATAGCGGCGCAATTCGGTCGTCTTGCCGCTGCCGATATGGCCGAAGAACAGCACATGCCGCTGCGTGGGTCTGAACGGACGGTCATCGTTCGGGGAAAATCCGAATTTTCTTCCAAACCTTTTGAACGTCCGCTCGCTATCCCGCGCGGCGCGGGTGTTGACGTAACGCGGGTCGTTTGGAGCGAGCGCCTCTTCAACCTCAAGTTTTTGCAAGATTTCGCCAATGTAGCGCGGGGGCTGGTAGCTCATGGGAGATCATCGAAACGATTAATGGATTTCAGATTTGTATACGCGCTTGTTGCAAGCTAAGATGTTGAGTCACCCATAGGAAACCTGCCCATGAACCCGCGTTTTATCAATCCGTCCATGGAAGAGATCAAGGATCTGCTCCAACGAATCGAGACCATTGCCGTGGCCGGGCTGTCCGCCTCGCCGGGCCGGCCCAGCCACAGCGTCGCCAAGGCGCTGCAAGGCTTCGGTTTTCGCATCATCCCGGTCAATCCCGCNNAGTGGATGAAGCAGCGGCGTGGCGCGCGCGTGAGGCGGGCATGACGGTCGTGATGGATCGCTGTATCTACCGGGATTACGTTCGATGGGTGCGCTGAATCGGTTTCACAACCTTGTCATCTTTGTTCTTGATAACCCTGCCCCTGTACCTTCAATCTCACGCTTAACATGACCGAAAAACTCACCGAACACCCCGTCCAGCACCGCTTAAAGCTGCGGAATCTACGCCTGTCCGATTATGGCGACGTGCAGGAAATCATGGAAATGGTCTACCCCAATATGGACGGGGCCTGGAGCCGCGAGCAGTTTGCCTCGCAGATCGCCCGCTTTCCAGAAGGA
>DEHU01000104.1:2703-2852 GCA_002352125.1 Competibacteraceae bacterium UBA2792
GAAGCTGAATCTGCGCGCGGTGATCGTCGGTGGCCGGATTCCTGGTTACGGCCAGTACGCGCACAATATGACCCCGCAGCAGTATGTGGAACAAGTCCGGGCCAAGGAGCTGGTGGACCCTATTCTCACTTTTCAGTTAGCCAACGATT
>DEHU01000261.1 GCA_002352125.1 Competibacteraceae bacterium UBA2792
GATTTAAAACCAGCTACCGGTGGTTCTCAAGCGAGCGAATGGCCGTCTTCGCATGCGTCCGGCGCATGCGAACATGAAAACGTTGCGGTTGAGCGCCCGGCTCGTTCGCCGTTCAATCGTTCGGNNNNGCATACCCCGATCATCCTTGCGAAAAGCCAAACAGCGGAAATCCTACCATGCCCCAGCCTGCGCACCCCTTCAAGCTGTACGCCGACCCGCGTTCCGGCAACTGCTTCAAAATCTGGTTAATGCTGGGCTTGCTTGATTTGCCCTTTCGGTGGGTTTCGGTCGATATCCTCCGCCGGGAAACGCAAACCGCCGAATTTTTGCGGATGAACCCGCAAGGGATGGTGCCGGTCTTGCAGTTGAGCTCCGGCGAGACTCTGTGCGAGTCGAACGCCATCCTCTGNNGCGAGCGCTTAAATCAAGCGCGGGTGCTGCAATGGCTGTTCTTCGAGCAGAACAGCCACGAACCGAATCTGGCGGGGGCGCATTTCATGACCCGGTATCTGGGCCGCGCCCAGGACGATCCGGAAATCGTGGGGCGCATCGAGCGCGGCCATCGGGCGCTGGCCGTGATGGAGCAACGGCTGGCGAGGCACGATTATTTGGCGGGCGAGACGCTGACGGTCGCCGACGTTTCTCTCTACCCCTATACCGGCACCGCCCCCGACGCCGGCTTCGACCTGGGGCGATTTCCGGGAATTCGCGCTTGGCTGGCGCGGCTGGAAGCCCGGCCCCGCTGGCTGACGGTCGCGGCGCTGGCCGCGTCGCACGGCTCCCTTCTGGACTGGAGCAAGCGAGTGTTGCATGGCGTGTGATCCGGCTAGCAGCTAGAACACCACCGCGTATCGATCGCAAAGGAACGAGCCGCCGCTACGTGCTTCAGGGCGCGCCAGGGCGGTCGGGCGGTGCCGGTCATCGCCATGATCGCCAGCGGTGTCAACCGGGACGGGCGGCATTCGGCGGACACTTGCGATTATTAAGTAAATACAAATATTTATCATAGAGCTACGCATTCGTATCGCCGATAAACTACACTGCTATAAAGTCGCTTGCCAACGAGCTTTTGAGATGTGGCAGCAAGCCATGCGCACCCCAATGCACCCCAAGTACCGCGAAAGCGCCGGATGACAGGACGCGATTATCTCGCCGCCGATCAATTGACAGTATCGGGTTGCTCTGTGTCGTCACCTGAATACTCACTGCTTCTCAAGACGAAGATCGGCATCCCGCCGCCGCGGCCGCAATTAGTTTCCCGCAGCCGGCTGCTGATGCGCCTGGCGGAAGGCGCGAGCGGGCCGCTCACGCTCATCTCCGGTCCGGCCGGCTTTGGCAAGACAACCTTGATTAGCGACTGGATCAGCACCGACGATGATTGCCGCCGGGTTGCCTGGTTCTCGCTCGATCAGGACGATAACGATCTCGTGCGCTTCGTTTCTTATCTGGTCGCTGCCCTGCAGATCGTCGAGCCGGGAATCGGACGGGCGCCACTGTCTTTGCTGGGTTCCCTGCAAACCCCGACGCCCAAAGCGCTGATGGTCCAGTTGCTCAACGAAATCGTTGACGTGCCGGCCCCTATCGTGCTGGTTCTGGACGACTATCATGTGATTGAAGATCCAGAGATCGATGCGGCTGTAACCTTTGCCGTCAATCATTTACCGGAACAACTGCGGCTGATCATCGCCACCCGCGGAGAACCCAAGCTCCCTTTGCCCCGCTGGCGGGCGCTCGATCGTATCACCGAAATCGGTCTGGAGGATTTGCGCTTCTCGGACGAGGAGGCTGCACTGTTTCTGAACCGGACTATGGGGCTCGAACTCGATGCCGAGTCGGTGAAGGTGCTGGAGACGCGAACCGAGGGCTGGATCGCCGGGCTCCAGATGGCGGCGCTTTCTCTGCGAGGTCATTTGCGGGTCGAGGGAGTCAATCATCTTGCGGAGGCGGTAGAAACCTTTAGCGGCGAGCACCGCTATGTAATCGACTACCTGGCGGCGGAAGTGCTCCGCCAGCAACCGAAGGAGATCCGGGTCTTTTTGCGCCAAACAGCGGTATTAGACCGGCTCTGCGCCTCTCTCTGCGATGCATTGACCGATCGAACGGACAGCAGATTGATTCTGACCCAGCTCGAACAGGCCAATTTGTTTCTGATCAGACTCGATGATCATCGTCAATGGTACCGCTATCACCAGCTCCTCGCCGATTTTCTGCGGGTCGATTTGAGCGCCGGCGAGCAGGCGGCACTGCACCGGAAAGCCAGCGCCTGGTATGAAGCCAACGGCTTCGGCACCGAAGCGGTCAAACATTCTCTGGCCGCAGGGGACATCTCCACGACCGTATCATTGATCCGCACCCATGTGGATGGGATGTTATGCCGGGGCGAATTTCCGGCGGTGCTGGCTTGGCTGGAGGCGTTGCCCGATAGCGCGATCCGCGTCCACGGCGATCTTGCCGGCTATAAAGCCTGGTTGTTATATCTGCGCGGCCGGATCGAGGAGGCTGAAACGTATTCCGCACCCGCTCACACAGCCGAGCACGCCGGCATTCCCCCCACGCACCAAGCGACGCTGTTGGCCTTCCAGGCGTTCCTGGCCATTAATCGTGGCAACCCGGAGAAAGCCGTGGTGTTCGCCCGGCAAGCCTTGGACGAACTGCGCGAAAGCGGGTCCTTCTTTCACGCTTGCGCACTTAGCTTGTTGGGCCATGCGCAACGCCTCTCCGGCGACCGGAAAACGGCTGTCGAAACGCTAAGCCAAGCCATGCAGCTCGGTCAGAAGCTCGGCAATCACTTAATCACCCTGGATGCGCTCGGTAATCTGGCGCCGCTGATGTATGCCCAAGGCCGTTTACGGGAGGCGATGCTGCTCTGCTGCGAGAACGTCGAACGCTACGTGGATGTCCGCGGTAAGCCGCTGGCGGTCGCTGGCCTAGTCTATGTTCCGCTAGGTGTATTTTTTTACGAAATCAATGAATTGGACTCATCTCGGCGCAATCTGATCACAGGCATCGCTCTCTGTCAGCAGTTGGGAATGGTCTATTACACTTTGATGGGCCAACGATCGCTCGCCAAGCTACAGCACGTCAGCGGCGAGCGGGAAGCGGCCTGGGACACCTTGACGGCAGCACGGCGGCTCGCCGAAAAATCCGAAAATCCCCGACGCTGGCGGTTGATAGATGCCGCTGCCGCAGAACTGCAATTGCGCGAGGGAAATGTCGCTGCAGCCGCGCGGACTCTGGATAAGGCAGGTATCTCGGCCGAATCCTCTTCCGAATTCGAACGCCTGATCTATGCGCGCCTGCTGCTAGCGCAAAATCAGCCGCGGACAGCGGAGCGAGTGTTAAATGCGCTCGAGACGGCCGCGATCAAAGAAGAACGGAACGGCAGTCTGATCACCGTTTACGTGCTACAGGCGCTGTGCAAGCGGGCCGCCGGCAACCGGGCCGCTGCGCTGGACCGGTTAGGGCAAGCGCTCTCACTGGCTTCCTCGCCGGGATACCGGCGGGTTTTCCTCGACGAAGGCCCGGCTGTGGCCGCGTTGCTACCGCAACTGCGCCATGTGGCGCCCGCTTTCGTCATCGAGCTATTGCAAGCCTTTCCCCGCGAAGCCGTGCCCACGCCGGATGCTCTGGCAGGGCCGGTCAGCAAAACCCAACTCGAGATCCTGCGCTTATTGGATTTCGGCCTCACCAATCAGGAAATCGCCGATAAGCTGGGGATTTCCATCGGCACCGCCAAGTGGCATTTGCACCAGATATTCGGCAAGCTACAGGTGCGCAATCGCACCGAGGCCGTCACCAAAGCCCGCGAACAGGGGTTGCTGTAATCCATCCTAACCCCTACCCAACCCCTCTTGCCTAGCGAGAGATAGGTGATGACCTATCTCTGAATATTTGCAATCCTGAATCCCAACCATCTGATACTTTTAAGTATTCCCGCCACGGGATACTCCGCGCGGCGGCTGTTGCCGGGTTTTTAAATCGGCTGCGCAATCCTCGGACCCCTAACTCCTACCCAACCCTAACGCCTATCTACCGATAGGTGAGCTTCTCCCTCGTGCGTCTACAGTGTTGATCAACGTAATTGATAACCCGTTCAGATCAAGAGGTAAGGAGATGGCTCTAGCAAACTACAGCATCGCGACGATCAGCGAATTCGTCGGTCGTGAGCTGGGGGTTTCGGACTGGATCGAAATTGGCCAGGCACGTATCGATCAGTTCGCCGAATGCACCGGCGATCACCAATGGATTCATGTCGACCAAGAGCGAGCGGCCAGAGAAAGTCCCTACGGCGGAACGATCGCTCATGGTTTTTTGTGTCTCTCGCTGGTCGCTACTACCCATCTCCAGCTTGGCATTGCCCCGCCAGACACGGATCAGGTGCTCAACTACGGACTCGACCGGGTGCGCTTCATGGCTCCCGTCAAGGCCGGTGCCCGGGTGCGCAATCGCATAGAGCTGATAACGGCGGAGACCAAGGGACCGGGCCGCGTCCTGATCAAGACCCGCAACACCATCGACATCGAAGGCGAAAACAAACCCGCCTTGGTCGCCGAGTTGTTGACGATGCTCGTCGCCTCGCAAGGGGGAAAGTAGGCCGTCTTTCACCCAATTCTGGGCCGATGGAGCGATGAAAACCAAATATGACTCCATCGGGTTTTTACCAGGCAGCTTATAGGCCACCACCTAATTTATAGGCCACCACCTATTTGGCTCTATCCGATAGAGCCAAACAAGAGAGGATAACAATGACTAACAAAATCATAGATAAAACTCCATCGGCTTACGTTTACCCACTGCTGATCAAAAATTTGCTGAACAATCCATTGCGCCAATTTCCCGATCAGGAAATCGTTTACGGGGATTTCAAACGTCAAACCTACCGGGAAATGGGCGAGCGTATCCACCGGCTGGCCAACGGTCTGGCCAGATTGGGCGTCAAACCCGGCGATACCGTGGCGGTCATGGATTGGGATAGTCACCGTTATCTGGAATGCTTCTTTGCTATCCCGATGATGGGCGTGGTGCTGCATACCGTGAACATCCGACTGTCTCCGGAGCAGATTCTCTATACCATCAATCACGCCGAAGACGACGTGATTCTGATCAATGCCGAATTTCTGCCGATCCTGGAGGCCATTCGCGACCGGATCGAACCGGTCAAGAAGCTGGTGTTGCTCAACGATGCCGATCAGCCTCCAGAAACCTCCATAAAGATTGACGCCGAGTACGAAGCGCTGCTGGCTGCCAGCGATCCCCACTACCCGTTCTCGGATTTTTCGGAAGACACCCGCGCCACCACGTTCTACACCACCGGCACCACCGGCCTACCCAAAGGCGTGTATTTCAGCCACCGGCAACTGGTGTTGCATACCTTCAGCGTGCTGTCGGCGGTGGCGGGGAGCGGACAAGGCCGCATTAGCCGCAACGATGTGTATCTGCCGATCACCCCGATGTTTCACGTCCACGCTTGGGGTGTCCCCTATATCGCTACGGTGATGGGCCTGAAACAAATCTATCCGGGCCGCTACGTACCGGCTCACCTGCTACGCCTGATTCAGCGGGAAAACGTGACCTTTTCCCACTGCGTGCCGACCATCCTGCAAATGCTGCTCGCCAGTCCGGTCGTGGACGAGGTCGATCTGTCTCGCTGGAAGGTGATTATTGGCGGGTCGGCGTTGTCGCAAACCCTGGCCAAACAGGCCCGCGATCGGGGTGTGGACGTCTTCACCGCCTACGGCATGTCGGAAACCTGCCCGATTCTGACCTTGGCGCAACTCAAACCGCACATGCAGGACTGGGACGAGGAACGGCAACTGGACATCCGCTGCAAAACCGGGTTGCCCGTGCCGTTGGTCGAGCTGCGCGTGGTAGACGAGGAAATGAACGATTTGCCGCACGACGGCAAGACGCCCGGCGAGGTGGTGGTCCGCGCGCCCTGGTTGACTCAAGGTTACCTGAAGGATCCCAGAAACTCCGAAACGCTGTGGCGCGGCGGCTATCTGCACACCGGCGACATCGGCGTGATCGACGAGGAAGGCTATCTCAAGATCACCGACCGGCTGAAGGACGTGATCAAGACCGGCGGCGAGTGGGTCTCCTCGCTGGAGCTGGAGAACCTCATCCTCAAACACCCTGCGGTAGAAGAAACCGCGGTGATCGGCGTGCCCGATCCCAAGTGGAGCGAGCGGCCGCTGGCGCTAGTCGTCCTTAAGACCGGGCAAGAGGCCAGCGAGGCCGATATCAAGGCCCTGCTCCAGGACTTCGCCGCCAAAGGCATCATTTCCAAATACGGGGTGCCGGAGCATGTGGTCTTCGTGGACGCACTGCCTAAGACCAGCGTCGGCAAGCTCGATAAAAAGGTGATGCGCGAGCAATACACGACCGAATAGTGGTCTGCCGAGGGAAATGGTGCTCCGCCAGGCCCGGCAAGGGTCACGAAAAACTAACTTAATGATAGCAAAATAAATTTGCTTAACAGTCCCATGAAGAGAGGATTGATATGAAAGTTCTCGTCGCCGTGAAACGTGTGGTCGACTACAACGTCAAGGTTTACCCCAAGGCGGACGGCTCCGGCGTGGAGATCGCCAACGTCAAGATGAGCATGAACCCTTTCGATGAAATCGCCGTCGAGGAAGCGGTGCAATTGAAGGAATTGGGCAAGGCGACGGAGATCATCGCGGCCTCCATCGGCGTAAGCCAGTGTCAGGAGGTGCTGCGCACGGCGCTCGCCATGGGCGCCGACCGGGCCGTCTTGATCGAGACCGACGCCGCACCTGAACCGCTGGTGGTTGCCAAATTGCTAAAAGCCCTGGTCGAACGCGAGCAGCCAGGACTGGTGATCCTGGGCAAACAAGCCATCGACGACGATTGCAATCAGACCGGGCAGATGCTGGCGGCGCTGCTCGGCTGGGGGCAGGGCGCTTTCGCCTCCAAACTCACCCTTGGCGAACAGGAAATCGAAGTCATCCGCGAGATCGACGGCGGGCTGGAAACCGTGGCGCTCAAGCTACCGGCGGTGGTGACCGCCGACTTGCGGCTCAACGAGCCCCGCTACGTCAAGCTACCCAACATCATAAAAGCCAAGAAGAAGCCGCTGGAGACGTTAAGCCCAGGCGACTTGGGTGTCGTGCTGGCGACGCAGATGACTACGCTCAAGGTGGCCGAACCACCCAAGCGCGAAGCTGGCATCAAGGTGGCCGATGCGGCGGAACTCGTCGCCAAACTCCGAAACGACGCCAAGGTAATCTGAGATGAAAAACATATTGGTCATTGCGGAACACGACCACGCCACGCTGAAAACAGCCACCCTGAATACGGTCAGCGCCGCGCAGAGCATCGGCGGCGAAATCCATATTCTGGTGGCGGGAAGCAATTGCGCCGGCGCGGCGGCGGCCAGCGCCAAAATCCCTGGGGTCGCCAAGGTGCTACAGGCAGACGCCGGCCACTACGCTCATCACCTCGCCGAAGACCTCGCGGTGCTGATCGCCGGACTCGCCAAGGATTACAGCCATGTATTGGCGCCGGCCACCACCTTCGGCAAGAACCTGATGCCGCGGGTGGCCGCGCTGCTCGATGTCACCCAGCTATCCGACATCGTTGGCGTAGAGAACGCCGACACCTTCGTCCGTCCGATCTACGCCGGCAGCATGTTGGCCACGGTACAGTGCAGCGCCCCGGTCAAAGTGATTACGGTGCGCAGCACCGCGTTCGCCGCCGCCGCCAGCGAGGGCGGTACTGCACCGGTCGAAACGGTGCCGGCAGCGGCCCCTTTGGGCGTGGCCCGCTTTATCGGCCAGGAACTGACCAAATCCGAGCGTCCCGAGTTGACTGCCGCCCGGATCGTCGTTTCCGGTGGCCGCGGCATGGGTTCGAGCGAGGGCTTCAAGCTTCTGGAAGACATCGCCGACCAGCTCGGCGCGGCGGTGGGCGCCTCACGCGCGGCAGTGGACGCCGGTTTTGCACCCAACGATTACCAGATCGGCCAGACCGGCAAGATCATCGCGCCCGAACTCTATATCGCCGCGGGTATTTCCGGCGCTATCCAGCACTTGGCCGGGATGAAGGACAGCAAAATCATCGTCGCCATCAACAAGGACGAAGAGGCGCCAATCTTTCAGATTACCGATTACGGCATTGTCGGCGACCTATTCAAAGTGCTACCCGAGCTGTTCGCCGAGCTGGACAAACTCCCGCCCGCCTGAGGAAACCATTCATGACGACTTATCTTGCACCGACTCGCGACATGCGGTTTGTGATCGAGGAACTGGCCGGTCTGGACCGGCTGACCCGCCTGCCAGGCTATGAGGATGCAACGCCGGATTTGGTCGAGGCGATTCTGGACGAAGCGGCCAAGTTGGCCGGTGAGGTACTGGCTCCGCTCAACAAAACCGGCGACACGCAAGGCGTGCGCCTGGAAGCTGGCGGCGTGTTTGCCGCCGATGGTTTCAAAGAAGCCTATCAACAGTTTGTGGAAGGCGGCTGGAACGGCATCAGTGGTGCTCCCGACTATGGCGGCCAGGGTCTGCCGGAGCTGGTGCTGGCAGCAACCGTGGAAATATGGAACGCGGCGAATATGTCCTTTGCCCTGTGTCCCCTGCTGAACGCCGGCGCGACCGAAGCGCTCAAGCAACACGGCTCGGATGCGCTGAAGGCGCAGTATCTGCCGAACATGGTCAGCGGCGCGTGGACCGGCACCATGAATCTGACCGAGCCGCAGGCCGGCTCCGACCTCTCGGCGGTACGCGCCAAGGCAGTACCCGAGGCCGATCACTACCGGATTTATGGCCAGAAAATATTTATTACCTGGGGCGATCACGACCTGGCCGATAACGTGATCCATCTGGTGCTGGCGCGCACCCCGGATGCCCCCGAGGGCGTCAAGGGCATCTCGCTGTTCCTGGTTCCCAAATTTCTGGTCAACGCCGATGGCTCGCTCGGCGAACGAAACGACGTCTACTGTGTGTCCCTCGAACACAAGCTGGGCATCCACGCCAGCCCCACCTGCGTGATGAGCTTCGGTGATCAGGATGGCGCCATCGGTTACCTGGTTGGCCGGGAGAACAAGGGGCTGGCCCATATGTTCACCATGATGAACGAGGCCCGCCAGAAGGTCGGCATCCAGGGTCTGGGGATCGCCGATCGCGCTTACCAGCAGGCGCGCGACTATGCCAAGGACCGGGTTCAGGGCCGCCCCTTGGATCAGAAAGCCGGTGATCGCGTCGCTATCATTCAGCACCCGGACGTGCGGCGCATGCTGATGACCATGAAATCCCAAGTCGAAGCCATGCGTGCTTTTGCCTATGTGATGGCCGCCGATATGGATCTCGCCCACAAACACCCGGACGCCACCGAGCGCCAGCATCACCAAACGCGGGTGGATCTGTTGATCCCGGTGCTCAAGGGCTGGTGCACCGAACTGGGCGTGGAAATCACTTCCATCGGGATCCAGGTCCACGGCGGCATGGGTTACGTCGAGGAGACCGGCGCCTGCCAATACCTGCGTGACGCACGCGTCGCCCCGATCTACGAGGGGACCACGGGCATCCAGGCCGCCGATCTGGTCGGCCGGAAACTCGCCATGGATCGGGGCGCGGCGATGGCGGAATTGATTCAGGAGATGCGCGATGTCCAGGCCGAACTCACTCGCGCCGGTAGCGCCGAATTGATGGCGATCGGCGAATCTCTGACGGCGGGTGTCCAGGCGCTGGAGCGGGCGACTCAATGGGTGTTGCAGACTCTTGGCCGAGACCCCAATGCCGCCGCAGCCGCTTCGAGAAATTATCTGATGTTGACCGGTTTTGTCTGCGGGGGCTGGCAGATGGCGCGGGCGGCCCTGGTGGCTAAGGCGAAACTCGATACCGGGGAAGATCCCGCATTCCACGGCGCCAAGCTGGTCACCGCGCGCTTCTACGCCGAGCAAATCCTTCCGCAAGCGGACGCCCTGCTCAAGATCGTATGCAGCGGCGATTCGGGCGCTCCGGCACTGCCGGTAGATCAGTTCTGAACCCTTGCTGCAAGGCGCCGCCGCCCTGTTCCAGCCCATTCGTAAGCGATAAGAGAAGCCGATGCAACGTGACAGTATGACCTATGATGTCGTTATCGTCGGCGCTGGTCCCTCGGGTCTAGCGGCGTCGATCCGGTTGATGCAACTGGCCAAGGAACACCAGCGCGAACTCAGCGTGTGCGTGCTGGAGAAGGGTTCCGAGGTGGGCGCGCATATCCTCTCCGGCGCNNTCGGTGCGCACATCCTGTCCGGCGCCGTCATCGAGCCGCGCGCGCTGAACGAACTGATCCCCGACTGGAAGGCGAAGGGCGCGCCGCTGGATACGCCGGCCGGCGAGGACGACAGCTTCCTGTTTCTCACCGAGACGCGGTCGTTCAAGCTGCCGACGCCGCCGCAGATGCACAACCACGGCAACTACGTGGTCAGCCTCGGCAATTTCTGCCGCTGGCTGGCCCAGCAGGCGGAGGCTTTGGGCGTAGAGATCTACCCCGGCTTTGCAGCGGCCGAAGTGCTTTACGACGACGCGGGAACGGTGGCCGGGGTGGCCACCGGCGATATGGGCGTGGGACGCGACGGCCAGCCCGCTACCACCTACCAGCCCGGGATGGAGTTACGCGCTCGCTACACCTTATTCGCCGAGGGCTGCCGCGGCTCTCTGACCAAAACGCTGTTCCAGCGCTTTGGACTCAGAGAGGGTATCGATCCGCAGGCCTATGGGATCGGCATGAAAGAGCTATGGGAAATCGAGCCCGAAAAACACCAGCCTGGTCTGGTGATCCACACCATCGGCTGGCCGCTGGATAGGCATACTTACGGTGGTTCCTTTCTATATCATTTGGAAAACCACCAGGTCGCGGTAGGTTTCGTCGTGGGTCTGGATTACCAGAATCCCTACCTCAATCCCTTCGAAGAGTTTCAGCGATTCAAAATCCATCCTGCGATTCATCCGACGTTCGAGGGAGGACGTCGAATTGCCTACGGCGCCAGAACGCTCAGCGAGGGCGGTCTGCAATCCATACCCAAACTCACTTTTCCCGGTGGGCTGTTGATCGGCGATACCGCTGGCTTTTTGAACGTGTCCAAGATCAAAGGCATTCACACGGCGATGAAATCGGGCATGGTGGCGGCAGAAAGCGTGTTCGATGCGCTCGGCGCGGCAGAGCCCGCGCTTGAAGTCAACGCGTACCCCGACCGGCTCAAGCAATCCTGGCTGTGGAACGAGCTTTCTCAGGTGCGCAACATCCGCCCTAGCTTCCGTTGGGGACTGTTCGGGGGCGTTCTTTACTCTGCCCTCGACACCTATCTCTTGCGCGGTCGCGCGCCTTGGACCTTGCACCACCACGAGGACCACAAGGCACTCAAACCGGCGCGTGCCTACACCCCGATCGAATATCCCAAGCCCGATGGCAAGATCAGCTTCGACAAGCTGTCTTCCGTGTTCATTTCCAACACCAATCACGAAGAGAACCAGCCCTGCCATCTCACGCTGCGAGACCCTAATGTGCCGGTCACGGTTAATCTGGCCGAGTACGCCGGCCCGGAACAACGCTACTGTCCGGCTGGGGTATATGAGTTTGTCGAGGAAGGGGGTCAGTCACGACTGCAGATCAACGCCCAGAACTGCGTACATTGCAAAACCTGCGATATCAAAGATCCGACCCAGAATATCGACTGGATCGTTCCCGAAGGCGGCGGTGGACCGAATTACCCGAATATGTAGGGAGGTGGACTTGATGCCGGTTAATAAAACGGTTTTATTGACCGGTAGTTGATCCTGCCCTCATGCCGTGGACACCGCACTTATGATGAAAACCAGAGGTTCCAATGGTGGCGAAGGAATTGGGGATCGGCGAGAGCCTGCTGCATGGCTGAGTAACCGATCTGGGCAGCCAATACGCTTCGGGCGACTGCCGGGCGTTCCTGGAGACCTCTGGGTTCCTGTGCAGCATGGGCCGGCAGGGTGATTGCTACGACAACGCCGCCATGGAAAACTTCTTCTGCTTAAGCTAGTGCATATGCTCCGCTACCCTTATTTGGCGCAAAATATTGCCTGATTTCTTTTGATGGGTTACTTATATAATATTGCCGACCATTAATGCCGGTTGCAGGCACCAAATATTATCTGGCGAATTGATGCTTTATGTCTGCCATTATCAGCCATTATGGCTGACAGTTATTGTCACGTTCATATGTCGTTAGCCGACACGACATATCATTTTGGACCGCTTCATACCCACGCAAGCTAGCGTCTGCTGGACGCCCCCCGGATGGTACCAACGACTGTTGACCTTGGGCTGACCGTTGCAGCAACAGCACCGGACAGGGTTAACAAATCAGTTTAGTAATTGATATAAAACAAAAAATCAAGCTTTTGCTCCGCTGCCAGCGCTTAGAGCGCCACACCATCACGCGTGTTGCGGAGCGAGAGATTGAAAGAAAAATGGTACAGTTGTTGCTGGAATGGTGGCATTAACTCATGATCCTTGGGAATGTCATGCCACCCACAACCCCTCATAGCAATAAACTCAGTCCCGAATTGAGCTTGATGTTAATAGGTTTTTCGACCATCGAGCAAACTCTTGTTTCTGGTATCTGTAAATTATCCCGATTCCGCACGGAAAAATCGGTAATAAGCCAGACTTCCTATCGTTACTATATCGTCGACATCAACAACACGTCTGAGATTGACATTTTCTTAGTCGATGCCGATGCAAGCGATGCGACGAAAACCCGAGAGTCAATTCGAGCACATCTACCAAATTCCGCTATCGTTTGGGTAAGTAATAATAACCAGCAGCCCGGAAAACCCAACGAGTACTGTCTTGCTCGGAATCGACTGGGTGGATTGCTGCTTCGACTGCTGGATGAAATTTCCGACGCGCGCCTTCAACAAACCGCCCCGAAAATTGCCTTAAAGACGTGTTTGGTGGTCGACGACAGCGAATTGATGCGCGCTCAGATGGAATTGATCCTACAGGGATACGGGTTGGGTGTTGCGTTTGCCGAAGATGCCGAAACCGCCATCCAGATGGTGAAAGAACAAACTTTCGAACTGATTTTCCTGGATGTCATGCTGCCCGAAATGGACGGCTACAAAGCCTGCAAACTACTCAAGTCCGATCCAAAAATCAGTAAGACGCCCGTAGTGATGCTAACTAGCAAGCGATCGCCGTTCAACAAAATGCACGGCGCCTTGGTTGGCTGCGACCGCTACCTGACCAAACCGGTCGATCCGGACAAAGTCCGTCAAGTGCTGGAAAAGTATTTCCTGATCGATAAGAACACCGCTGCCACAATACAAAATTCTCCATCGGTCAGCCAGCAATCCACCCTCAACATCTTGGCCACGCTGAGCGTTAAAGGAGCATAGCAATGGCTATCAACAAAATCCTGATTGTCGATGATTCCGCTACCGACTTGACGGCCCTGCAAGAAACTCTGGCGGCTACCCACTGTATGGTGATTACTGCTCGTTCTGGAGCAGAAGCCGTGACGAAAACCAAATCCGAACAGCCCGATTTGATCTTCATGGATATCGTCATGGAGAACATGAACGGTTACGACGCCTGCCGCGAGATTAAATCCGATCCTGCGACCTCCCATATTCCAGTCGTGTTTGTCAGCAGCAAAAACCAGAAAGCCGATCACATTTGGGCACGGCGACAAGGTGGTGATGCATTGATCGGTAAGCCGTATAACGCGCAGCAAATCATCGAGCAGGTCAGCAAACTTGCCTAAGCCACCCGATTAACAGCGGTGATCGATGTCGGCTACCAACGCCATATAGCGGAATAAATGGAGACCAGCGATGACGGAATTAGTATTGCCTAGCGAGGCGCTGAGTGGATCATTCGTATTGTCTCCCGCAGACGATGATAAAAACCAAGCCGAGCAGACCAAATTTGCCGCTACTATTGTGGCTTACGGGTTGATTGTAGGCAACCTCGGGTTATTGCTACCGACCAACACAGCCAGCATGGTCGTGGAGGGCAAGGTCCCTTTTTGCGAGTTACCCAATACTCCAGTTTGGTTGCAAGGAATGGTCAACATCAACGGTAACATATTACCAGTTTTCAATCTCGGAGCGATGCTGGGAATCACCGAAACAGAGTCGTCCGAATTAAAAATGGTCATGATTGGCCACGGTGAAGACGCGCTTGCGGTAACCGTTGCAAATTTGCCGGTGCGAGTACGGCTGAACTCAACCCATCAATTGATCGGTAAACCACCCTTGCCAGCAGCGCTCCAGCCTTTCGCCAAGGGTTGTTATAAAACCGAACGGCTTTGGGTAGATTGGGATGTGCAAGAATTTTTCTCCTCATCGGGAGCACATGTCTAAACGGCTTTCCGGCCGGAAAGTTTTTTCGAAATAACCAAGCAAAATAGGTAATGCAATGCGTAACTTAAAAATGTTGGCCATTCCATTGGCACTCGCGGTCGCCGGATGCGATCTGTTGGGTTTTGGCGGCAATCAGTCGATTGCCGAGCTGACTACTACCTGGGGTACTACAGGGAATAAGGATGGTCAATTCCAATATGTTGAAGATTTCGCCATCGGCTGCGATGGCAATATTTATGCTACCGATGCAAAAAACTCTAACGTTCAAGTGTTTGCACCGGATGGCAAATTCGTCACCAAATTCGGTGTCATAGGCCAAGGCAAGGAAGGGGACGAAATGATGAAACCGGAAGGGATCGCCATCGACAAAAATTGCAATATCTACGTCGCCGACTACACCACCGGCTTCATCAAGAAATTCGACAAAGATCACAAGTGGCTGCTGACCTTTGGTGCTTACGGTTCCGGGCCCGGCCAGAATAGTGAATCCGAGTTTATGAGTATCGGACCCAACAATCTGCTTTATATGGCCGAGGCTGGCAATAGCGAAGTCGACGTATTCGATCTGGATGGCAACTGGAAATTCAGTTTTGGCGGTCACGGCAACGGTCCGGGTCAATTAAACCGTCCCGAAGCTGCGAAGGTCGATTCCCAAGGCCGGGTAGTTGTCGCCGATCTGGCGAACCACCGGATCAATATTTATGACTTGGACGGCAAATTCATTAAATCGTTCGGCAAGGAAGGCAGCGGTCCAGGCGATCTGAAACGACCAGCCGGTATCGCTTTCGATAAGAACGACAACATTTATGTCTCCGAAATTGGCAATGACCGCATCTCGATTTTCGACAAGAATGGCGCCTTCATTGCAATGTGGGGAGAAAAAGGCTCTGCGCCTAATCAGTTTGGCAACTTACATGGACTGATACTCCACAACGGTTATCTATACGTCGCCGATTCGGCAAACGACCGCGTGCAGAAATTCAAGATCAAAGAATCGGGTTCGTAAAACTCAAACCAACTTAAGCGGCCGGCCTCAATGAAGGTCCGCCGCCACAAGCAAATTGGAAGGAACTCAAGATGATATTTCGTAAGCTTAACCCGTTTCGCAAGCTGAAGATCACCCAAAAACTGGGCTTACTGTTAACGATCCTGGTGCTGGGGTTTACCATACTTGGTGCTGCCTTTTACCAAGAACAGCAGGTTGGCAAGAAGGTCGCCTCGCAAGTATCGGCTTTTAGCCAATTGACCGATGCGAGCAACCAGGCCAGAAATGACCTTCTGGTTAGCCAAAAATCGATGGCGGATCTATTAAAAAATCGAACCGAAGCATCCAAAAAGATTTTTCTTCAGGCGATTAACAACACCAACAATGGGACCGCCTTACTCGAAAAATACGCTTTTAACGATAATCAGCAGCAACTGATCTTTCAGCTCAAGGAGGTCATCGGCGCCTATCAACGTACCGCCAAGGCGACGGTGGACGTCCAGGTAACGCTGGGCACGGACGAAAACAGCGGCCTGCACGGCGAGCTCAGAAAAGTGGCGCACGACATCGAAACGCTTCTCGATAATTCCCTGGCCAATGCGGAACCGATTAAAGGCTCTGGCATGGATCGAGCCCAACTGCTGGCAAGCCAGGGCGCTCTCACTAACCAGAAATTGCTCGCCTCGTTGCTGATGCTGCGTCGCCATGAGAAAGATTTTATCCAACGCGAGCATGAGGAATACGTGGATCGCCTGATGAAGGAAGCGGAGAACTTTCGCAAGTTGCTCGAACAGAACACGCTGGCCGCCGATACGAAAACCCAGATAGCCAATCTCTTGACCGCCTACGTGGATACATTCCAACGGTACGTGGCTGGCATCAAGCAGCTCGATCAGACGACCAAAAAAATCGCCCGGGAAGAGATCAATGTCGAGAACCTGATCGACAGCACAGTGAAAGTGTGGACCCGCGAAACCGAAACCGTCCGCAGGCAGGGCAACGCCCAGTTGAAACTGCTCGACACCGTGCTCGTCGCGGTGCTGATCGGCATCGCCATTGTCACCATCTTGTCGGCTCTGTTGCTGACCCTGAATTTGAGGCGTTCCCTGCGCCGCTTGCAAGGTGCCGTGGAACAGGTCACCGCAGGCGATCTCAAGGCCCGCGCCCGGGTGAGCGGCAGCGACGAGTTGGCGCTGCTGGGCAACGCTTTCGACCACATGTTGGACGAACGCGTCGCCGATCTGGCCAAACAGGCCCAGGAGAACGAGCAGATCAATAACTCCGTGATTCAGCTCATGGACGCCACCGACCGCTTGTGCAAGCGCGATCTCACCGTGATGGTACCGGTCAGTGCGGACATCACCGGCAACGTCAGCGACGCCCTCAACCAAATGACCCGCCAGACCGCCCGCGTCATGGGCGACATCAACAAACTGGCGGCGCAACTTGAGACGGTCGCTGGCACCGTGCGCCGCCAAGGCGGCAAAGTGTCCGACGTGGCCACCGTCGAGCGCGAAGTCGTGCGGCAGGTGTTGGACAAACTCGCTCAGTCCACGACCACCATGGCCGATATGGCCAAGCTGGCCGCGAACTGCAACGAAATCGGCGACAAGGCGTCCCGCTCCACCAAGCAAGCGCTGCTGACCGTGCGCGATACCGTGCAGAGCATCAGCGGAATCCGCAACAGCGTGAGCGAAACCGAGAAGAGCATCAAGCGGCTCGGCGAGCGCTCGCAGGAAATCGGTGGCATCGTGGAAATCATCAAGGATATCGCCGAACGCACTCATACGCTCGCGATCAACGCCGGCATGCAAGCGGTGGCTGCCGGCGAGGCCGGACGCGGATTTTCGGTGGTGGCGGACGAGGTGCAGCGCTTGGCGGAGACGGCGCGCGAATCGACCCGGCAGATCGCCGCGCTGGTGCAGAGCATCCAGGCGGAATCGTCAGAGACTATGTCCACCATGAACAAGACCATCGGCCAAGTGGTCGCCGGTTCCGAGTTGGCCGAGAAAGCCGGTCAACGCATGCGCTTCACCCAACGCAACACCCAGGAACTGGTGACCGCCGTGCAGCAGATCGCCGAACGCTCCAAAATCCAGGAGGCGATCAATACCGAATTGCACGATCAAGCCAACAAGCTGGAACAGAGTACGGCGGCGACCGAGCAGGAACTGCGCGAACAGATCGAGCAAGCCGAAAACATGTTCGGGTATTTGGGCAGTCTGGTGAAGTCGGTGCGCGTGTTCAAGCTGCCCGAGGCCGCTTGAGGCGGCTCCGATCACTTGATCCGACGCAAGGATTCTCATCCACCTCTGGTATAGGACCATGGAAGACTCAGAACTCCTAGAATCGGTGTACGAACTCGTTTTGATCGCCGACGCGGGTATCGCCGACGCGGTTGGCAAGCTGGCGACAGACATCGATAACGGTGCTATCGAAGCGGCGCTCGATGCTTGCCTGGGCAACGTCGAAACCATCGCGACCGCAGTCGAGATGGCGCAACTGGACGATTTGCGACAAGTCTGCGCGGCGGTCGACACCCATCTGCGTTCCCTGAACGGCGACGCCGGGCGTTATCTCAGGGAGTATGGTCCGCGCCTGGTCAATTGGGGCGGGGCCGTGCTGATGTACCTCCGCCAACCCGATGCCCCGGAACTGGCGGAGAACCTGCTCGGGCCGTTACCGGACGGTCTGCGCGCCGAATTGCTGGCCGGCTTGGGATTAACGATTCCCGAACCGGCCAGCATGGAGCTGGACGACGACACGGCGCTCGCTCGGGAGTCTACAGCGGAAACCACCTCGGAACCGGACATGCCCGAGCTGGAAATCTCCTTCTCGGCGGAGACCGCGCCGGTCGATCAGTTTGTCGATTCTGTCGCGGAGACTGCGACAGACGAAGCCGAAAAGGCAGTTGCCTCCGGCTTGGCCGAGGTGGCCCTGGCCGAGGAACCCGCGCCAGAATTGGCAGTGGAGCCCATAGTAGTCGGCGCGGCGCCCGTAATCGGGAACGATTCCGTGGAAGCCGGCGGTGACCGGGCTGGCCTCGACGCGCGGCGCTCGACCGTCGAGCCGTTTATCGGACCGACGGCCACGGTCACGGAAGACACCGCCGCGTTGCCCATCCTCGCCGATGCGGTGGTCGAATCCGACGTAGAGCCCGCGCCGCAACTGTGGGAGGCCGAAGCGGGCGGCGGCAATCCCGTCGGGCCGATCTGCGAAGACGCGATCGAGGTTATCGATCCAACGCCAGACGCGCCCGTTAACTGGGATGAAACCGATACCGGCGTTTCCGAAATCGTCAGGCAACTGGCGGAACCGTTCGCCGAGCTGTCGGCTTGGCTTGATATTCTCACCGCGCCGGTTGGGGACAAGATCGAGTTGGCGCGCGCCACCGCCAGCTACACCGGTATCATCGAGCGCGTGCAGGCAGCGAGCGAGGCGATTGGCCTGCCGGGCCTGGGCGCGCTTTGCGCGCAGGTCGCCCGGAACGTCCAGGCGCTAGCCGGACTGGATTCGAACACCCGCCCGGCAACTCGCGCGGTGCTGGAGGAATGGCCGGCCGTGGTGTTGGCTTATCTCGACGATCCAGCGGATGAGGCGCTCTGTCTGGCTGTGATCGCGCATTTGTCGCGGCCGGCTTGGCCGCATCCCCTGACCGAAGATCAAGCCGCCGAACTCGTGGCGCTGCTCGCGCCGGATGCCGATAACCCTCTAGCCGAAGTCGAAGCACGGCCCACCGTAGCCCGGCCCGAGGACGTGGCATTAGCGCTCGCCGACGACGTCAACCCGAAGCTAATAGCGGTGTTCCTGCAGGAATCGCCCGCCAACGCGGCGCATTTCGCGGACTGCGTGGAGCGCATCGGGCGCGGTGAAGAGGTACCGAAAAACCTGGGCACCGCCCAGCGCCTAGCGCATAACCTCAAGGGCTCGGCCAACTTGATTGGCGTCAAGGGGATCGCCAACCTGACCCATCATCTCGAGGACATTCTGGAATACCTTACCGAGCGACAACTTGCGCCGCCTCCTCCTCTGGCTAGCACCTTGCAGGAAGGTGCCGACTGTATCGAGGCGATGCTGGAGGCGCTACAGGGTCTGACTGCGCCGCCGCCGGATGCGCTGCGTATCTTGCAGGATATTTACGACTGGGCGCACCGGATGGATACCGGCCGACTGGAGGTGACGTCAGACGCGCCCAAAGCCGCGTCGATACCCGAACCCGTTCCGGTTGCCATCGAGGTCGAGTCCGTTCCGGTTGCCATCGAGGCCGAATCCGTTCCGGTTGCCATCGAGACAGAGTTCTTTCCCGTTGCCATCGAAGCCGATTTCGCTCCGACCGCCATCGCATCGACTCCCCTCGTCGCCGAGGCCGGGCACGCAGATACTGCCGCACCCGCTTCGACCGCCTCCGTCACCCAAGCGGGACCTGCCGAAGCGATGCTGCGGGTGCCCACCGCCACGTTCGACACCCTGTTCCGTCTAGTTGGCGAATTCTCCATCTCCATCGATCAGTTGCAAGAGCGGTTCCGCGCCGTTCAGCGGCAAAGCAACGAACTGCGCAACCAGGACCATCTCATCCAACAACGCCGCTTCGAACTGGAGAATTTCGTCGATGTGCGTCATGTGGCGGCCGTGCAGCAACGATTCCACCGCAATGATGGACGCGAACAATTCGATCCGCTCGAGCTGGACGAATACGACGAGCTGTACGGCGCCACCCGCAGCTTCGTCGAGACCGTGACCGACTCGCGCAAAATGCTGCTGCAACTGCGCGGCGAGCTGGCCTCGGTCGAGCACATGTTTGTTCAGGTGCAGCGCATGAAGCGGGAACTGCAACAGGCCGTCATGCGCACGCGCATGGAGCCGGCGAGCGTTCTGAACGCGCGGCTGTCGCGCAGCGTGCGCCAAGCCTGTCGCACCACCGGCAAGCAAGCCGAGCTACTGCTCGAAGGTGCCGAGATGTTGCTCGACAGCGAGGTGCTCAACAAGCTGGTCGATCCGCTCATGCACATGCTCCGCAACGCGGTCGATCACGGTATCGAGCCGCCGGAGCAGCGCATCGCTGCGGGCAAGCCGGCGACAGGCATCATTCGGCTGCGTTTTTTCCAGGAAGGCCACAACGTGGTGATCGATTGCGCTGACGACGGCCGCGGCCTGGATTACGCCCGCATTCGGGAAACTGCCGCTAGGAGAGGGTTCGCCAACCTCGATACGGCCGATCATCAAGCGCTCGCCCGGTTGGCGCTGATGCCCGGCTTTACCACCCGCACCGCCGCGACACAACTTTCTGGGCGCGGCGTGGGGCTGGATGTGGTCCACGCCGCGATCAAGGAACTCAAAGGCATCATGGAGATCGGCGACAACCGGCCCAGCGGCTGCCGGATCAAGCTGCGCGTGCCGTTGAGCCTGATGACCAACTACTGTTTGGTGGTCGAGGTCGCGGGCCGGCAGTACGCCATTCCCACCAGCGCAGTAGATCGCACCTTGTCGCCCAAGGTTGGCCAGTTCGGCCAAGTGGGCACCGAAGTCGCCTACGAGCTTGATCAACATATCTACCCCGCCCGTTCCCTAGGAGCTTGTTTGCATGTCGCTCATGCCAGCGATGCCGGGTTCGATGCCCAAAAAGCGGTGTTGCTGGCCTATTCCGACACGGGCCTGATCGCGCTCGCCATCGATCGCGTGATCGACAGCTACCACTTGGTGGTGAGGGGTCTGGGTCGCCACGTTAAGGCCGTGCGCGGCGTGGCGGGGGTATCCAGCCTGCCCGACGGCCGATTGATTCCGGTACTGGATCTGGCCGAGCTGCTGCGCGCGCCCACGGCGCGAGCGGCCCGCCTCGCCGGTCCGCAATCCGCCTCGCCGGAGTTGGCGACGCTGGCCGCGCCGCGCGTGTTAATCGTGGACGATTCGCTCAGCGTCAGGCAGTCGTTGGCCGAGCTCATGACGGAGTCCGGCTACCAACCCTTGCTCGCGCGCGATGGCGTCGAGGCCGTGGAAATGCTGCGCAAACAACCGCCCGACATCGTGCTGACCGATATCGAGATGCCGCGCATGAACGGCCTGGAACTGGCGTCCTACATCCGCGCCACGCACGGCGCAACGTTGCCGATCGTGACCATCACCTCGCGCACCATGCAAAAGCACCGACAGCTCGCGCAACAGGCCGGGGTCGATCTTTACCTGACCAAACCGTTCGCCGAGGATCAACTATTGAGCGGTATCCGCTCACTGCTGCATTAGGAGCAAATGGGCCATGATCGCGGCCGCCACCAACCAACTGGCTATTTTGACGTTCGACAACACTTGGTTAGCGTTGCCGCTGGCAGAGGTCACGGCAGTCGAGCGAACTGCGGAAGTGCGCCACGGCGACGCTCCCGGACGGGCGCTCGGTCGCTTGATGCGCGCCGGCCGTCGCTATGCGGTGTACGGATTTTCGTCCAGCCTACGGTTACTACCGGAATTGTCCGCCCGGCATTTGTTCTGCGCGTGCCTGGCCGGGTCAGAGGGACAACACAGCGTAGCCGTGACCTGCGATACCGTCACGCCGGTCAACCTCGGTCAGGATGCGGTGTGGCAAACCTTGCCGGAGTGCATGCGACGCACGGAGACTCCCCTGCGGTACTTGCTCAAGCATCAGCAGCGGCTGGTGCCGGTGAGCACTGCGGTGGCGTTGATGCACCACATCGCGAATCTGGAGAAAGAAATCGATGAGTACCCACAATAAAGCTTGGCTGCTAGTCCCCTACGGTGCCGAGCCGTTCGCGGTCGCCGAGCATGTGGTTATGGAATACCTCAGTGCGACGCAGCCCCACGCCGTACCACTGACGCCACCGCACTGCCGTGCGGTCCTCTTCTGGCGCAACCGGATCGTGCCCCTCCTCGATTTCGGCGTGCTGGCCGGGCCGGATCGGGCCTCGGCGATACCCAAGGCGGTCGTGCTGGCCTACCAACCGGAGCCCGGCGCTCCACTCATCCATATCGCGGTCGCGCTGCGTGAGCCTCCCGTCAGAATCGTGGTAGACGACGGGATGGCCTGCGCCTTGCCGCCCGAAAACAAGATGCCATGGGGACTGCTAGCCACGTCGTGCTTTGCCCGCGACGGCGTGGCGACGCCCATCGTGAGTATCGCCCGGCTGGATTCCGCCGAGTTTCGGTTGCACGTCGAAGCCAATTGCGCCGAAGCCAGCACGGACACAGCCGCCTCGACGGCCCCGCCGATCACCGCCCTCGCTGCCGACGGCACGCTCGTGATGGCTGATCCGGTCGGCGATAACATCAGCGGCCTTAAAGAGGTTACCGCCCGGCTTGACGCGGACACCGACTCCGATATCGACGACGAACGGAACGGAGACGGAGACGGAGACGAGAATCTCGACGACGCGGACGATAGATTCGAGGACGACGAAGACTTCCTCGATGACAACTGGGCGGATATGGAAGCGTCCGACGAAGACGACCCAATGCCAGACCTCGAAGAAGATGCAGACTTTGATGTCAGCGCCGAATGGAACGAGGATGAGAATCTCGACGATGCGGACGACGGACCGGAAGACGACGAAGATTTAGATGGCGACGACTGGGCGGATATAGAAACGTCTGACGAGGATCTCGATCTGGAGGAAGAGACCGATCCGAGTGCCAACGTCGAATGGGCCGATGACGCGGATGGGGAGACCGGCAACGATAGCGCAGAAATTACTCACGTTGCTGTCGGCACGACGGTTTTGAAGCCCAAAAAAGCGGCCTAACGGAAGGAATATGGGCAAGGACGATGGCTTTCTTCCGGGAAAGCCATCGCCGCCTTCCCGCAAAATCACCCACCGGAATCGCCCGAAATATGCGGGTTGTGAAGCATCGCTGTCATTTCGGCCGTGAGCAGAGGCCGGCCCAAGTACAGGTAATAACCCTGAATTTCGTTGGTAAGCGTCCGCTTCTAGCCATCTGGGCGATTTAAACGAGCGCGCCGGCAGAGCAGTTACAGCGTCGAATACAAGCGGCGACGGGCACAATTGACGTTGGAACCGGGAGCCTCGGTCGCCGGGATCGCATTGCGGTATCGGCTCAACGCCAATCAACTGTGCAAATGGCGGCGGCGGTATCCCTGATACATGGGGCGGAAGCGAGCGCCCGATCCGCGCGACGGCGGCGGCCAAAAACCGGAGCCAAGAAACGTCGCGGCTGATGGTTGCAGCGTAAGCGGCCGAGCTATAACGTCTGAACAGACGGCCCAAAGCATACGCTTACCGAAAACGTATTACGTAATATATAGACCGCTAGAGGAGTCGGCCCCAAAAGAGTTCCGATAACTGGCTTTATCGGAAATAAATCCTCGCCAGCGATGCCGAGGCGCCATCGTGGTGTAATTGAGCGCTATTCTGTCTAGAAGCGCGCGACGGCGTGCGGCCGGAAAAATGCGCTGCTCGGGTAGTCGCGGCGCGTTTTTCTGGCTCCAAATAAAGGCTTCTTAAAATGGAAGGGAGGTAACCTAATGAACGCGAACAATTTGAAAATCGGTACACGGTTGACCATCGGTTTTGGAATGGTGGCGACGATTGCGCTGTTGTTGGGCGTGTTGGCAATGTTCGGAATTTATACCATGTCGATGAACATGGAAAACATCGGCGGAAACTGGGTTCCCGCGTTACAGGCGCTAGCCCAGATCAACCGCGAGCGGATGGTGATCCGCTCGCAAACCCAGGCGGTTTTCGCGTACGAAACCCAGGCCGATGCGCGAGAATCGTTGCACGCCATCCAGGAAGAGCGTCGCAAGAGCTGGCAACGAGTGGATCAGGGATGGGAGGCGCTACTGAAAATCCCGCACACCAGCGAACACGGTCTTCAGATGCAACTCCAGGATGAATACAAAGCGTGGCGCGCGATCTACGTCGAATTGGATGGACTTGTCGGGCGTCTTGCCAATGCTGTCGATGCTAGCGAGAGGACCGCGCAATATGCTGAGTACCGGCAATTGGTCGGCCGCATGGTGCCGATTTCGGATGCCATGGGGAAGACCTTCGATGCCATAACCGAAAACAATTTGGTTCGGACTAATGAGATGATCCAGGATGATCGTGCCATGGCGGATAAGCTGGCAATCTGGGCTATTGTAGCCACGGCCTTCGGCATCATTCTGGCCGCAGCTCTGGGTTACTTGATCACCCGCAGCGTGACGAAGCCGCTGCGGCGGGGCAGCGAGGTTTTGAGCGTGCTGGCCGATGGCGATATGAGCCACGAGGTTCCCGCCGAGCTAGTGGTTCGCAAAGACGAAGTCGGCGATTTGGCTCGCGCCATGAAGACGATGTCCAACCAATTGAAAGACATGGTCGGTAAGGTCGTGCAGGCTACCTCTCAGGTCAATTCCAGCGCCGCCGAGATCGCGCAAGGCA